>CAZNDQ010000380.1:0-4565 GCA_964571825.1 uncultured Planctomycetales bacterium
CCCTGTCCAACGACTCCTTCAGTTCGAACTCGCGCAGCCGCGCCTCGATCCGCAGCAGCTCGACGCGCAGCATCTCCAGCGACGCCCGAAGCTGCCGCAGTCCCTCATCGCCCGAAGACGAATCCGTCATCTCGCGCCCTCCGCCGGCTTCCAAGTGGCAACCGGTTCACTCGGCACGATTCAGATGTGATTAACCGACCATGCGACCGCGCGCCTCAGCGCGACGGCCCCGCTCCCGACCCCGCCAGTTGCCGGTCGTACTCCGCCCGCCGCGCCGGGTCGCGCAGCGTCACCCGCGCCAGCCCGATGCGGTTCATGATCTCCGTCACCGCTGCGCGCAGCGCCGGGTCGGGATGGTCCTCGTACGGCTTGATCCGCGCCATTTGCAGGCGACTCGCCTCCAGCACCGCGTCCGGGTCGGCAATCTCGGGCGAGAGCCCCAGGAGTTGATAGTGCGTCGGCGGCCGCGGGCCCGGCGGCAACTCCAGCCAGCGCGAATAGGGATCAAAATCCAAGTGCCGTTCTCCTCCGCTGCCAATCAGATAACCTTGAGCCCCGAGATCTCACTCCCCAGCCGCTTCAGTTCCGTCTCCGACAGGCCCGCGTCACGGTTGACCACCGTCTCGGCCATCATCCCCGTCGTCCGGTCGACCGCCCGCACGTGAATCCGTCCGCGCGTGTTATAGTTGAAGACGACCTCGACCGGCGCCGCCTTGGGCAGCCCCGGCGGCAGCGGTGCGATGACGCACTCGCCGACCTGCGTGCACGCCGTCGCGTCCAGCGCCTCCCCTTCGACGATCCGCACCACCACCTGTCGTTGGTTCTCCTCCTCCAGACCGAAGATGCGGCTGCGCAGCGCCGGCAGCGGCGTGTCCTTCGGTATGACGATGCTGTTTATCAGCCCGCGCCCGCGCTCCGACTTCGTCACCACGCCCAGACTGTGCGAGTTGACGTCGGTGACATGCGCTTCCTCGATCGGCGAGCCCGCCTCCTCCGACAACATCGACAGCGAACTCGTCAGCTCGTCAAACGTCGGCTCGCCGCCTTCGAGGTCGGGAAACAGCTCCGACAGCCGCCGGTTGCGGCTCGCCTGTGTGAAGAGGATCGCACCGTGCACGGCCGCTCCGTGCGCCACCAGCTCCGTCGCCGGCAGATCGCTCCGCAGCCGCTTGCCCGACATGCGCTCCAGCATCTGCTGCACCATCGGCATTCGCGTCGAGCCTCCCACCGGCAGCACCTCGTCGATGTCCTCCCACGTCATCCCCGCTTGTTGCAGCAGCAGCTCGACGCAGATCTCCGCCCGCGCCAGCAGGTCGGCCGTCAGCTCGTTGAACTGCTCCCGCGTTGCGTCGACCCGCAGCATCCGCCCCGCGTGATGGCAGACGATCGGCACCTGCGTGCGGCTGCTCAGCGAGCGCTTCGCCTCCTCACAGGTGTTATACAACGTCTGATAGGAATACGCGTCTTCGCGCGGATCCAGGTTGTGCCGCGCGATAAAGGCCTTGGCCATAGCGTCGACGAGCCGCGTATCCCAGTCAATGCCGCCGAGCGACACTTCGCCGCCGCAGGCCACCACCTCGAAACGGTTGTCGCCGATGCGGATGATCGTCACGTCCAGCGTCCCGCCGCCCAGGTCAAAGACCAGCGTCGTCGCCGGGGCTGTCGCCGCGATCCGCACCGCCTCGAAGTTGTCGAGCTTGCCGCCGCCTTGCGCGTAATCGACGAACGCCGCCGCCAGCGCCGCCGCCGTCGGCTCGTTGATAATGTCCAGCACGGTGATGCCCGCGACGCGCCCCGCGTCCTCCGTCGCCTTGCGCCGCGTGTCGCCGAAGTACGCCGGCACCGTGATCACCGCCCCCGCGATCGGCCCGATCCGCGCCTGCGCATCCTGCACCATCTTCCGCAGCACCATCGCCGACAGTGCCACCGGCGTCACCCGTCGCCCGGCCACCAGCCGGTCGTAGTACCGCTCCCCCATCTGCCGCTTGAAGTTCCGCGCCACCCGCTGCGGGTCGGCAAACGCCGCGCGCAGCGCCTCCCGCCCAACGATGACGCTGCCGTCAGCGTCGATCAGCGCCGCCGAGGGTGTCAGCGTCTCCCCCTCGGCGTTCTGCACCGTTACCGGCTGACCGTGGCGGTCGAGCACGGCCAGTGCAGAATAGGTGGTGCCGAGGTCGATGCCGACGATGCGTCCGATCATTTGCCTGCCATATCCTCTGGGCAGCCTGAGGTGCCGCGGCCGGTCGTCCGGCGATGCCGCCGCGCGCCGGCCGCGCTGGATTCTATCGCCCGGTCGGTGTCCGTATCAGCCCCGCCCCCCGACGATATTCGCAAATTGCCGCGGAATATCGCCGCGCGGGTCAAGCACCGGCAGATCGGCCGGCAGGACGGCGTCATACTTGGCCGCCCCCGCCGTATTGAACAGTACGACCCGTTCGCGGTCGCGGATCAACCCGCGCTGCCGCATATCCAGCAGCGCGCCGAGGCAGGCCCCCGCCTCCGGGCAGATCGACAGCCCCGTCGCGCGGGCCAGCCGCCGCTGCCAGGCCGGGATTTCGCCGTCCCGAACCGCCACCGCGCAACCGCCGCTTTCGCGCACGGCGTCGAGAATCATGAAATCGCCCAGCGCGGCCGGGACGCGGATGCCGAAGGCGGCGCTCTGCGCGTCCGGCCAGGGCTCGGCGAACCGCGCCCCCGACTCCCACGCCCGGACCAGCGGGGCACACCCGTCGCTCTGCACGACGACCATCCGCGGCAGCCGCGCGGACGCCAGCCACCCCAGCGCGCGCAGCTCGGCGAACGCCTTCCACATGCCGATCAGGCCCGTGCCGCCGCCCGTCGGGTAGAAGATCACGTCCGGCAACGCCCAGCCGAGTTGCTCGGCCAGCTCCAGTCCCATCGTCTTCTTGCCCTCGATGCGGTAGGGCTCGCGCAGTGTGGAGAGGTCGAACCAGTCCATCCGGGGTGCCAGCTCGCGGACGATCCGTCCACAGTCGGTGATCTGTCCGTCGACGAGGATCGCGTGCGCGCCGGCCAGCACGCACTCAGCCACGTTCGGCGCAGGCGTATCGCGCGGCATGAAGACCCACGACTCGCCCCGAGCGGCCGCGACGTAGGCCGCCATTGCCCCGCCCGCGTTGCCGTTGCTCGGCGCGGCGAAGCGCCGCCGACCGAAACGCCACGCCACGTTCACCGCCACGGCCATGCCCCGCGCCTTGAAGCTCCCCGTTGGCAGGCGGGACTCATCCTTGATCAGAACCTCCCCCACGCCGATCTCCCGCGCCAGCCGCTCAGCGGAGATCACCGGCGTCATCGTCTCGCCCAGCGAAACCAAACGGCTGGCCGGCGTTTCAGCTTGCGTCGATGCGATGTTGTACGGCGCGAATGTTGCGTCGACCGGCAGCGGAAGCAATTCACAGTAGCGCCACATCGTCTCCGGCCGTGCAGCCAGGTCCTCTCGCCGCACAGCGCGCCCGGCCGCGTCGAGGTCGTAGCGGACCCACACCGGCCGGCCGGCGTGCACCGTCTGCTCGACGCCGGCCTCCAGCCGCGTGCCATCAAGCGCGGACTCGAGATGCGAGACGAACGACCGCAGCCTGCTTTTGGCGATCTGCATCTTTCTGTTCCCCTGCGGCGAGTCCGCATCCAGCGCATGGCTGGTTCGGCGCCCCCGCGACGCGGCCGCGCAACCATCGCCGCAACGACGCCGCGATGCAACCCTCACCGCATTCGGCCGGCACATGGGTCTGTGCCGAGATTGAACGAACACCGCATGTTCATAACATACTGAAATACATGAGATTAAAATCAGTTTCGCGCGTTGCGGGCCGTCGTGATTGACATATCAATCAGATGATTTATATATATGCGCTGCCGGGGACGTTGGCGCGGGCTCGCGGCCCCGCGTCCGGCGATGGGCTGCCGCGAAAAGGTCCAAGGAGCAAACGATGAGGAGTCTGCTGGCGGTGATCCTAGGGTTCGTCAGTGTGGCCGGGTGTGCGCAGCCCAAGCGCGGCGTGCTGGTTATGGCGCATGGCGGCAGCGAGGAGTGGAATCAGGCGGTCGAGCAGGTCGTCACGCCGCTCCGCGATCGCTTTCCGACCGAAATCGCCTACGGCATGGCAGTGCCATCCACACTGAAATCGGCCGTCGAGCGGCTCGAAGCGCAAGGCGTCCGCGAGATCGCCGTCGTGCGGATGTTCATCTCCGGCGAGAGCTTCCTGCCCGAAACGAAGTACATCCTCGGGCTGGGCGAAGCGCCGCAGGGCGCCCACCTCGCGGCCGCCTCTGTCACAGCGCACGATGACCATGCCGCCGCCCACGCCTGCTCGCACGCAGCGGCCGCGGAAGCGCGGCTTGCAGACTCACCTGATGACACGCTCGCGGCGACGGAAACAACCACCCTCACGGCTGACGCGCCATCCGACGACCATGATCACTACGGACATCATATGGAACCGCTGCGCCGCATCGACGTCCGCGCGCGGCTGCGGCTCAGCGCTGCCGGCGTCAGCGAGTCGGAGCTGATCGACGACATTCTTGTCGAGCGCGTGCAGGCGCTCAGC
>CAZNDQ010000381.1:0-4554 GCA_964571825.1 uncultured Planctomycetales bacterium
CCGACCTCGCCGTCGACGCCCACTTCCACGGCCAAACGCCGTGGTACTCCTACCACGAGGTTTTTCGCGAATCCGGTGCCCGTCTCGTCGGCGCCCTCCCCGGCGAAGTCGTCATGATGAACGGCCTCACCGTTAACCTGCACCTGATGCTCGTCACCTTCTATCGCCCGACGCCCCAGCGCCCGGCCATCCTCATGGAATACCCCGCCTTCCCCTCCGACATGTACGCCCTGCGCACGCAACTCCGCTACCACGGCCGCGATCCCAACCGCGACCTCATCATCCTCCGCCCGCGCGACGGCGAGCACAGCCTGCGTGACGACGACATCGAGCGCACGCTGCACGAACAGGGTGGCCGCATCGCCCTCGTCGTGCTCGGCGCCGTCAACTTCTTCACCGGCCAGGTCTTCGACATCCCGCGCATCACCCGCCTCGCGCACGACGCCGGCTGCGTCGTCGGCTGGGACCTCGCTCACGCCGCCGGCAACGTCGAACTCCGCCTGCACGACTGGGACGTCGACTTCGCCGTCTGGTGCTCTTACAAGTATCTCAACTCCGGCCCCGGCGCCGTCGCCGGTTGCTACATCCACAACCGCCATGCCGCCAACACCGATCTCCCGCGCTTCGGCGGCTGGTGGGGCAACGACCCGGCGACGCGCTTCCGCATGCACCTCGAGCCCGAGTTCATTCCCCGTGCCGACGCCGACGCCTGGCAGCTCAGCAACCCCCCCATCCTCGCCATGGCCCCGCTCCGCGCCTCGCTCGACCTCTTCGACCGCGCCGGCATGAGCGCCCTCCGCGCCATGTCCGTCCGACTCACCGGCTACCTGCAATACCTCATCGACCGCTGCCCCCCCGGCCGCTGCGAGATCATCACGCCACGCGACCCCGCGCAGCGCGGCTGCCAGCTCTCGATCCTCGTTCACGAAGACAACCCGCGCCGACTCCAGCAGACGCTCCAGTCCCGCGGCGTCGTCTCCGACTTCCGCGAGCCCAACGTCATCCGCGTCGCCCCCGTGCCCCTCTACAACACCTTCCACGAAGTATGGAGATTCGCCCGCGTCCTCGCCGGCGATACCGCGACGTGACCAAACCCCGCTTCCTCATCGTCGGCGGCGGACCCGGCGGCACGGTCATGGCCGCCTATCTCGCCCGCGCCGGTTACGAGGTCGACGTCTACGAGCGCCGCCCCGACATGCGCCGCGGCCCGGTCGAGGCCGGCCGCTCGATCAACCTCGCCCTCTCCCTCCGCGGCATCCACGCCCTGCGCGAGATTGGCCTCGCTGATGATGTGCTCCGCGTCGCCATCCCCATGCGCGGCCGCATGATCCACGCACCCGACGGCCATCTGGCTTTCCAGCATTACGGCAAGGACGACTCCGAAGCCATCAACTCCGTCTCCCGCGGCGGTCTCAACATCATGCTCCTTGACCACATCGAGAAACTCCCCGGCGTTCGTTTGCACTTCGATCAACAATGCGTGGACGTCGACTTCGACGCCCCCGCGGCCGAGTTCCTTGAGACGACCACCGGCCGGCGCCACCGCGTCGCCGCCGACATCCTCATCGGCGCTGACGGCGCCTTCTCCGCCGTCCGCGCCCAGATGCAGCGCCGCAGCCGCTTCGACTACGCGCAGAGCTACCTCGCCCACGGCTACAAGGAATTGACCATGCCGGCCGCGCCCGGCGGCGGCTTCGCCATGGAAAAGCACGCCCTGCACATCTGGCCGCGCCGCTCATTCATGATGATCGCCCTGCCCAACTTCGACGGCTCCTACACCTGCACGCTCTTCTGGCCCTTCGACGGCCCCGACAGCTTCGCCGCCCTGCGGACGCGCGAGCAGATCGACGACTACTTCCGCCGGGTCTTCCCCGACGCCCCGCCGCTCATGCCCACGCTCGCCGACGACTTCCTCGCCAACCCCACCGGCGCGATGGTCACCGTCCGCTGCCGCCCCTGGACCGTCGCCGGCCGCGTCGCCCTCCTCGGTGACGCCGCCCACGCGGTTGTCCCCTTCTACGGCCAGGGCATGAACGCCGCCTTCGAAGACTGCACCGTCCTCAACGAGTGCATCACTCGCCTCTCCCCCGACTGGCCGCGCGTCTTCGCCGAGTACGAACGCCTGCGCAAGGAAAACGTCGACGCCCTGGCTGACCTGGCCATCGAAAACTTCGTCGAGATGCGCGACCGCACCGGTTCGCGCCTCTTCCTGCTCGGCAAGCGCCTCGAGCGGCAGCTCCACCGCCTCTTCCCCCGCGCCTACCTGCCGCTCTACACGATGGTCACCTTTACGCGCATCCCCTATGCCGAGGCGCGCCGCCGCGCCCGCCGCCAGAATCGCGTCGTCGCCGCCGCCGCGGCCGCGCTGCTCCTGCTCCTCGCGGTTTGGCTCTTCGTCGGGTTGATATAATCACCTGCGCTGCGATACTGGCAGCCCGGAGCGCAAGAAACGCTATCGCAGCGAAACAAGCGGGAGAAGCGGCGACATGGCCCTCACCTATCACGAATACCTCAAGCTCGACAAACTCCTCGACCTGCAGCACCCGCGCTCCGAGCCGCCCCAGCACGATGAGTACCTCTTTATCATTATCCACCAGGTTTACGAACTCTGGTTCAAGCTCCTGCTCATCGAGTTTGCCAAGATCAACCGCAACTTCTCCAACAACGAACTCTTCGACGCCATCGCCTCCTTCAAGCGCGTCCGCATGATCCTCAAGACGCTCGTGCAGCAGATCGACATCCTCGAAACGATGACGCCGATGTCCTTCGAGGGCTTCCGCCGCCTCCTCGAAACATCCTCCGGCTTCCAGTCGACGCAGTTCCGCGAACTCGAGTTCCTGCTCGGCTACAAGCGCGCCGCCATGCTGCAGTTCCACCCCGAGGGTTCGCCGCAGCGCGCCCTCCTCGAAGAGCGCCTGCGCGAACCGTCCGTCGTCGAACATTTCTACGACTTCCTCGAACATCAGGGCGTCGAGATTCCGCTGCAGTACCGCACGCGCGACGTGCGTTCCTCCACCGCCCCCAGCAAGAAGATTCAGGAGGGGATTCTGCGGCTCTACCGCGAGCGCCGCGAGGTGGCCATCCTCTTCGAGTTGATGCTCGACGTGGATGAAGGCATGCAGGAATGGCGCTACCGACACGTCAAGCTCGTTGAGCGCACCATCGGCAACAAGACCGGCACCGGCGGCTCGCTCGGCGTCGACTTCCTCAAGGGCTCGCTTTTCCTGCAGACTTTTCCCGACCTCTGGGAAATCCGCCACCAGATTTGACGTGTCTTGGCTCGCGTTCGCCGAAGGACTCGATTGCGCTTACCCCGCGCTCGCAAACCTCACTGAATACACCGGCGGCAGATGATTCGCCACCGTTCGCCACGACTCCCCGCGGTCGTCCGACGCGTACAGGTTTCCGTTCGTCGTCCCAAAGGCCAGCAAATCCCCGCGCACGTCCAGCGCATGCCGGAACGCCACGTCGTAGCAGTTCTCCTGCGGCAGCCCCTTGCGCAGCGCCTGCCACGTCTTGCCCCCGTCGCGCGTCCGCCCTACGCACAGCGCCCGATTGACCGGCACGCGCATCTCGTCTTTGACGGCCGGCACCACCCAGGCTGTGTTGGCGTCCTTCGCATCCACCGCCACGGCGAAGCCGAACTTCACCGGCCCCCCGCTCTCCGACACTTCCTCCCACTGCTTCCCCCCATCCGTCGTACGGAAGACGCCGCAGTGATTCTGCTGCCAGATCACGTCCGGCTGGCTCGCGCTCCACTCCAGCAGATGCGGATCATGCCCGACCTCGACATTCGAGTCCGGCAGGAAGTCCGCCTTCAGCCCGCGGTTTCGCGGCGACCACGTGGCGCCGCCGTCCGTCGACTCGAACATCCCCGCCACGCTGATCCCCGCGACGATGCGCCGGCTGTTGCGCGGATCGACCAGCACCGAGTGCACGCCCGGGTGATCGAACCCGCCGCCGAACCACTGCTCCATCCGCGAGGGATGCTTCCACAACCCCTCGACCAGCCCCCAGCTCGCGCCGCCGTCGTCGCTGCGAAACAGCCCGCCCGGGATCGTGCCGATGTACATTCGCTGCGGCTCGTCGAGTCCGCCCGGCGCGATCGTCCAGATGTATTTCAGCGTCGCCGGCACGTCCGCCTTGATGAACTCCCCTTCCGGATACTTGGGCGCTTCGATCTCCTCCCACGTCTCCCCGCCATTGCGCGAGCGCTGCAGCTTCACGCCCCAGTGCCCGTGGTCGAGGCCCGCCCACAACGTGCCGCTGCGCGGATCGGTCATCGCGTACGTCACCGGAATCCCCGCGTGCGTCTCCCGCGCCAGCTTCCAGTCGCTTCCCGCACGCTCGAAGATCAGCAGCCCCTTCCGCGACCCGACCAGCAGCGTCGTCCCATCATTCGCCATAACGTCCGCTCCGTCAGTCTGTGCGCCGTTCGCCGTCAGTCTGAGCGCCGTTCGCCGTCATTCTGAGCGCAGCGAAGAATCTCGAATCACCGCCCGCTTCCAGCACGCCGATCAACGCCCAATCGCCAGTATTCCGCAATCCGCACTC
>CAZNDQ010000382.1:0-4551 GCA_964571825.1 uncultured Planctomycetales bacterium
TGGGGTGGCGTTTGGGGAGGTAGGGGGGGGGGGGGGGGAGGGGGGGTGGGTGCGGGGGGAATCGGGGGGGGGGGGAAAGAAAGGGGGGGGGGCTGGGGGGGGGGCCGAGAGGATGAAGCAAGAAATGCGGAATGACTTTTTGTAGGGTCGGCTTTCAGGGGCTTGCTGTGCTGCGCCCCTGGCAACGGTCGTCCGCGCTGGCGGGCGAATCGCGGCGGCGCGACGTGGAGTCGGAGGCCGATGGGCGAAGAGCAGGCAGCGCCGGGGCGGACGGTGAATCTGGGAATGGCGCTGTTTCTGACGGCGTTTGCGGTGCTGTACGTGGTGCTCATTCTGTGTGTCGTGTTCATCAGCGAGGGATCACGCTTCGAGTGGACGACGCTGCCGTCGTGGGTGCTGCTGATCGTTTCTCCGGTCTATGTGCGGGCAATGTGGAAGCAGCATGCAGAGTGCGTAATGGTGGATTACTTCGCGCCGTACGTGCCGCTGGTGGTGTGGTTCGTCGTCGCGGGGTTCTTCGGGAGAGGCAAAGGGCCGATCAATTTCTTTGTCGTGGAGCCGTACATCGTGGGGGTGCTGAGCGGGCTGTACCTGGTGCGGTTTGCGCTGGCGCGGGCGATGCGCGGGAGGGTCAATCCGGTGGTCGTGGCGGCCGGTTGGACAAGTGTGGTGACGGCGGTGACGGAGACGACAGCGATGATGATGCCGGATTTGGGGAGGTGAGGGAGGAATTGCGGGATGGGGGGGGAAAGTCACAGAGTTACGAAGTGAAGGAAGGGATTCCTCGCTGCGCGAGGAATGACAACGCGATGTGGGATGTAAGAATTGCGGAATGCGGAATACCGGCGATCGGGGGTCGAGGTGTGGTCGGACGGCTGATGGCTTTCGCGGCGGGTGGTGGTGGCCGCACTGCTGGAAGCAGTGGCACACGATCCGGATGGCTACGTTGGCGAAGTTGAGGTCTCGTGACCGGTCGGGAACTGGGCGGCGAATGCAGCGCGGCGATGTGGCATCGATGGGGAATCGGGCGAGGACGATGCGAATAGAGGTGCCTGGCTGCGCTCAGGATGACAACGCGATGTGGGATGTGGGATGTGGGATGTACCGGCGTGCCGGGCGGGAGGTGGCGACCGGCGGTTCAGCGGGCGCGCGGAACGTGATCGAGGGGCTGCGGGAATCGGCGCGGGTGCAGCCGGCCGGTCTGCGCCATCATCGGCGGCGGGAACGGAGGAGGCAGAGATAGCCGCCGAGGAAGAGGGAGAAGAGGAACGGGTCCATGCCGCCGCAGTTGCCGCAGGGGCCGGGTTGTGCGGCGCTGGTCGAGAAATCGGTGGTGAGGTCGTCCATCGGCTGTTCCTGCGGGGCCGGGGGCTCGGGCTCTGGAGCGGGATCGACGGCGAAGGCGACACCGGCGGTGAGGCCGCAGGGGCCGTCGAGCACGACGTTGGCGGTGCCGGAAGCGGAGGGAATGACGTTGACCGTCAGGAGGCCGTCGGGGTTGTTGATCCATTCGCCGACGACGGGGGCGGTTTCGGAGGCGGTCATCACGTCGCCATTGTCCGTCGTAATGAGGAACGGCGCGGGGGCGAGCAGCGAGCCCGGTCCTTGAGCGAGGAAGACGGACTGGGCGGCATCGGAGAAGAGGAAGCTGACTTCGACGGGCTGGCCGGCGACGGCGGGGTCTTGCGCGACGGCGGCGGTGACGGTGTCGATCCAGGGCGTGTAATCGGCGTTGCCGGAGCCGGTGCCGCCGGCGGTGTCCCAGATTTCGTCGCCGGTGCCGGCCGGATTGTTGATGTGCGTGGGGCCGGAGGCGTCGCCCCACCAATTTCCTTCGGCATTGACGTTGGGGTCGCCGTTCAGCCTGAGCCCGAAGTCCCCGTTGTCGCAGATAATGCTGCCGTTGACGCGATAGGTGGCGACGTCGATCGCGTTGATAAAAACTCCTCCGTTGTCGTTCCTGCTGATGTGGACGCCGTCAATCGCCGTGTCGAGGCCGATCAGGTGCAACCCGTATTGTCGGTTGCGCAGGCAAGAGACGTTCTCAACGCTGATGGCGTTGTTGGCGATGATCCGCACTCCATCGGTGCCATTGTCGCTGGCGGCGACGTCGCTGATATCGGCGGAGGCGGAAAAGTCGACCCGCAGGCCAACCCAGTCGACGTTGCGATCGGCCATGCACCGCTGGACGGTGACTGCACCGGGCGATGACAGGAACATGCCGTATTCCTGATTGTCGTTTGCCTGGCAGTCCAGAACGGTCACGTCGTTCAGTGCGGACCGGACGTTCATTCCGGAGGTTCCGTTGTGAAGGGCGGTCGTCCGTGAAATGTCGATTGCGCCGTCGGCGACGGCGTCGAGTCCCCATTCGCCGCTTCGCTCGGAGCGTGCGTCAGCAACGGAAATGTTGCCCAGCGCTGTCAGCTCGATACCGTCCTGCACGGCCGTGTCGTAGGCGGCGCAGCGCAGAAGTTCGATTCCGGCGCCGGCATTGACATTGATGCCGAATTGTCCGTTGCGGTTCACTTCGACATCGTGGAGCGCGACATCTCCGTCAGCCGTTATGTTCAGGCCGAGTTTGCCGTTCCGATCGGCGTTTGCGTGGTCGATGAAGACGGCGCCCGTGACGTTATGTATGCGAACGCCTTCAAAGGGGTTGTCATGGGTGTGAACATCGGACAGGGTGACGTCCGCGGCGGCCTTCACGTCAATGCCGGAGTCGTTCTCGCTGCGGCCGGCGGTGCAGCGCCCGGCGCGAACGGTTCCGGCACAATCGAAGATGATGCCCGAAATGGAATTGTCGGTGGCGATGCTGTCGAGGACGGAGCAGTTGCCCGAAGTCGAGTTGAGAAACAACCCGGACTGGCCGTTGTCGAGCGAGGTTGCCCGTGAAACGTCGATGGAATCACCGGCCGTGATGCTGAGACCGAAGCCGGGGTTCCGCAGGGTGAACGAATCCTCGACGGTGGCGGCCAGTTGAGCGGAGACGGAGATGCCGTCGGTCCCCATGGTGTCGTTTGCTTCGACGCGATGCAGCTCGGCATTTCCGGCGGTCGTGATGACGGAGATTCCCTGGGTGCCATTCAGGTTTGCCTGCACATCGAGAAGAGTCACGTTGCCCTGGGCTGTCACTCTGATGCCGAAATTGCCGTTGCGGTTGGCGGTGGTGGGGTCGAGGGTGACATTGCCGGTCGCGCTTTCGATCTGAATGCCGTCGTCGCCGTTGTCATCGGCGATGACGTCGGAGATGGTGATCTGTGCGGCGCTGATGATATCGGTGCCGTCAAACCCGTTCCAGGTGAGACTGCAGCGCTGGACGTTGAGGGTGGCACCACTGAAGAGGAGCAGGCCGACAATCGAGTTGCGGTCGGCCTGGCTGTCGAGGACGGTGACGTCGCTGAGATTCGAGCGCAGGGCCATTCCGAACTGGCCGTTATCGAGGCAAAGCGAATTGGAAACATGGACGGGACCGTTGGTAATCACGCCGAGGCCCTGACCGTCGTTCCGCAGCGCGACCAGGTCCGCGACGGTGACGGCCAGTTGGGCGGAGATGAAGGCGCCGTCGAGGGTCAGCGAGTCGTTGACGGTGCAGCGCTGGAGGTCGACACCACCACCCGAGGTGATGATGGAGATGCCGTCGGCGCCGTTGAAACCGGCGACGGTGTCATGAACCACGACGTCAGCGGCGGCGTTTACCCTTATTCCATTATCCCCATTTTCGCTGGCTATCAGGTTGAGAAAAGTGGCGCCTCCGTCGAGCGTATTGAGATCAGCGCCGGAGCCGGCAGCGGCGAAAAGTTCAAAGCGATCAACGGTGACTTCGCCGGGAAAGGGGGAGACGCTGTTGAACAGCGCTGAACCCGCGGCCGGATTGACGAGCGGTCGGACGAGGGGATTGGCCGCGCGCAGCACGATGTCGCCCGGCGTACCGGCGACGGCGCTGCCCATACTGCTGAGGTCGACGCTTTCGGGATAGGTGCCCGGATAGACATTGACCTCGGCGGCCGCGCCGGTGAGTGCGCCGTCGGGGTCGGTGGCGTTGTCCACACCCGCCTGAATGGTGGTGAAGCAGGGGGCGTTGCCATCACAGAGTCCGTCATCGTCGACGAAGACGGGCGAGTCAGCCCGGGCGATGTGTGCGAAGGCGGTCGTCAGTGAGAGCAGGAGAGTGATCGCTCGCCCACCGCGAGGGCAGACGGTGGCGACGCGAGCGTGGAGGCGAACGCGTTCGATGGAATCTTCCTGCATGGTGTTTTCTCCAAAGAAGGTGCTTTACTGGAGAATCGGCCCGGGCGATCGCGGCGGGGTCGGCCGCAGCCCTTTTTGGCCATGAGCCCTACAGAACCACAATTATGCACGAATCGGGAGAGCCGATCAAGTCGTAATCACGGTTTTGCGGATTGCGGATTGCAGAATGCCGGCGATCGGACAATTGTCGGCGTGCTGGGTGGGAAGCGCGATCAGAGATGCTTCGCTGCGCTCAGCATGACGGGGTGCGAGTAGGGATTCTCGCACCAGCCAATCCACCCACCCTACATCCTCAGTCGAGTG
>CAZNDQ010000383.1:0-4544 GCA_964571825.1 uncultured Planctomycetales bacterium
GATTGCGTTGTGCGGGTGTGCGAAGAATGCTTGATCGCTCCGGCGGGGATGGTGATTGTTCGTGCCTGCGGTCGCGGGATCTACTGGCCGACGCGCTTTCAGACCTGGGCTGCCGTCGTGGAGCCGGAGGCGGCGGGGCAGGGGTAAATTTTCTGGCGGATTTATGTTGACGGCTAGCGTATGCTGATGTATGCTGCCGTCGTCACGTAGCATCAGGAGGTGCCAAATGTCCAAAGAGCCGAAAGAGGTGGTCACGATCAGGCTGGAGCCGGAGGTCTTGGCCAAAGTAGACGAGTTGGCGGCGGTGATGCGGCTGAACCGCTCCGAGTTTCTCACGGCCGTCATCGAGAACACGATCGAGAGCGACGAGTGGATGATCCGGGTGGTTTCGTCGCGCTGGATGAAGCCGGTGCGCGACCTTTTTGCAAAGTGGGAAAAGGGTCAATCCAAGCGCAGTGGAAAGGGGGGTCTGGCTCGTGACTGAGGGCTTGGGACACAAGCGGCTGGCGGCGCTGGGGCGATTACTCCGCGTGCGAGAAGTGGCGGAGCGGACGGGGCGGAGCGTACGCTCGGTTTGGCGCATGATCGCGGCTGGTGAGTTGCCGGCGGTCCGTGGCGGTCGGTGTACGCGGGTCGCAGAAGGTGATCTATTCAATTGGATTCAGCGTCAACGCGGGAGCCGGTCGTCGTGTTGAAGATGGTGTACAGGCCGAGTCGGATTGTTGGGGGCAAGCGGCTTTTCCGCAGGCTCTATCGTGGGCGTTACCGTCTTGACGCGGACGTGCGGCGTACGGACGTGCCTTTGCGCACGACAGAGAAGCGAGTCGCGGAGAAGCGGTTGGACGAACTCGTGCGACGCGTGCAATTGGAGCGGGAGGGCCTTCGCGCTCCGGAGTCTGTGAGTGATGCAGCGCAGCGGCCGATCCTTGAGCATTTGCAACAGTTCATCACGGAGAAGCGCGACGGGCGCGGTCGGACGCGGGGGTATCTGCGAAAGGTCGATCAACGGGTGCGCCTCCTTGCGCGTGAATGTGGGTGGCGTGTACTTCGGGACGTGACGGCCGAGAGTTTCGAGACCTGGCGTTCCAGGCAGACGGGGACCGCGAAAACGCTCAACGAGTACCTCGGGGCGATTCGGGCACTGGTGCTGTGGGTGGAGCGCAAGCACGGGGTCCGGGTCGATGGTTTAGCTCGCGTCGAGCGGATCGCCGGGGGCAAGCAAGCGTTCAAGCGTCGAGCCTTGACAGATGATGAAGTGTCGCGTTTGCTTCGGGCCGCAGGCCCTCGGGCCGTGGTGTACCTCGTCGCGTTGCAGACCGGGTTCCGGCGACGCGAGTTGAGCGGTCTGCAATGGCGTCATGTTGAATGGATCGGGAAGCGCGCAGTGATTCGGCTGCCTGCAGAGTTGGCGAAGAATCGCAAGGCCGATGTGGGTCGTTTGCTTCCTGAGGTGGCGGATGCATTGCGTGAGCTTGGGCGGGGTGGGATGCGCCCCGATTCTCGTATCTTCAAGGGGATCATGCCGCGGCGGGAGACTGTGGCCAAGGATCTCGAGGCGGGGGGGATTTGCCGGTTGGATGCAGAAGGGAACAAGGTCGACTTGCACGCGCTGCGGCATACGTTCATCACGAACACGGCGCGGGCGAAGATGTCGGGTGCGGTGCGGAAGGCGTTGGCGCGTCACAGCGATCAGCGGCTGACGGACAACGTGTACACGGATGTGACTCAGTTGGCGTACTGGGACGAGCTGGAGCGGATGCCAAGGTTCTCGGTGTCAGGCTCACCTATAGGCTCACCTCGTCGGGGCTCAAGGGGACGCAAGTCGGCACGCGGTGGCACAAAGGGTATTCGGCGAAAAGTATCACAAGTGCCTGCGAAAACGCGGGATAGACGCAAACCGGCACCGGATGGCACGGTGCGTCACGACAAGGGAAAAGAATGGAGGCGGGGGGGATCGAACCCCCGTCCCGCGGCCGTTCGGGGCAGGTCTCTACATGCTTAGTCGATCATTTGTTTCTCGACTTGCGCGTCGCCGGTCGACAGGCTCCGCGGTTGTCCAGCGCGACTGTTCTCCTCGCTCGCGGCGGCCGACGCAGCGCCGCGGGCCAGCCCTCTGATTGGCGCCTCCATCCGCTAGAAGGCGTCGCGGTGGAGACGGGTCGCCTTGTTAGGCGGCCTTGAGCAACTGGTTATTGCCAGTTAGTTGTGTGCCAGGTGTTTTACGAGGCCTCCTGACAACCTCGGCATGCCGCCTGTCCGTCATCGTGCCCGGTCGAACCCAATTCGCCCCCGGAGTAACGGTTACAGCTTCATCGGCATTATAGCGGCCACGGAGAAGCATGGCACGAAGGCACGAAGGGGAGTCGCGGGGTACCGCGACGGAAGAATACGGCGCGGGGGGGTCGGCGTGCTGGGCGCACATGGTGCAGGAGATGCTTCGCTTCGCTCAGCATGACGGATCGGAAGAAACGCGGAATGCGGAATGCGGAATGAAGGAGGACAACGTACGGTTGTTGGCGTGCTGGGCGCACCGATGATTCGAGATGCTTCGCTGCGCTCAGCATGACGGATTGGCGCTCAGCATGACGGGTGCGTACACAACAGGTTGGCCCCAACAGGTTCAGCGGAGTTTGATGGTGGCGAGGGCCATGGCGGCGCAGATTGCGCCCATGAGCCAGAAGCGGACGACGGTCTGGGCTTCGGTCCAGCCGCCGAGGTGGAAGGCGTGGTGGATGGGGGCGATGCGGAAGAGGCGCTTGCCGCGGGTGGCCTTGAAGTAGCCGACCTGCAGGATGACGGACATCGCCTCGACGACGAAGACGCCGCCGACGATGAAGAGCAGCAGCTCCTGGCGGGTGACGATGGCGACGTAGCCGATGAGTCCGCCGAGGGGCAGCGAGCCGGTGTCGCCCATGAAGACGGAAGCAGGGTGGCAGTTGTACCAGAGGAAACCGAGGCAGGCGCCGGTCATGGCGCCGCAGACGACGGCGAGTTCGCCGCTGAGGGGGACGTGGGGCAGGAGCAGCCCGCGCGCGAGGGACTGATCGCCGATGATGAAGGCGACGACCATGAAGACGAAGCTGCAGAGGCCGACGCAGCCGGAGGCGAGGCCGTCCATGCCGTCGGTGAGGTTGACGGCGTTGCTGGTGCCGGCAATGACGATGACGGCGACGATCATGAAGGCGGAGACGCCGAGGGTGATGCTGTGCTTGTAGAAGGGGACGGCGAGGACTTTGTAGGTGGGGATCTGCTCGGGGCCGACGAGGGCGAAGGTGAGATAGTTGTCGCGGCCGTGGCGGTAGATGAAGTAGCCCAGGAGCACGCCGAGGCCGATCTGGAAGAGGAGCTTTTCGTACATCTTGAGGCCGTCGCGCGTGCCGCCGCGGCGTGCCGCCGTGAGCTTGAGCCAGTCGTCGACGGCGCCGAGGGCGCCGAGCCAGAGCGTGCAGAAGAGGGCCATGCGGACGTAGTAGTTGCGCAGGTCGGCGAGGAGGAGCGTCGCGGCGAGGATCGCGGCAAGGATGAGCAGGCCGCCCATGGTGGGCGTGTTGGCCTTGTCGCGCATGATGTCGTTGAGGCTGCGGTGGTCGAACTCGGGGACGTCGCCGATCTTGTAGCGGACGAGCATGCGGATGACGCGCGGGCCGAGGCGCCAGACGATGAGGAAGCCGAGGAGGATGGCGACGGTGGCGCGGAAGAGGATGCTCTTGTAGGCGTAGTTCGCCCCTTCGAGCCAGTAATCGAAGAGCAGGTAGAGCACGTTAGCGCTTCCTGGTGGAGGTGACGGCGGGGCGTCGGGGCTTACGCTTTGGCTTGGCGGCGGATTTCGTCGCGGGCTTGCCGGAGGTCTTGCCAGAAGTGCGGGAGCCGTTGGCGGGGGCGGTCTTGGCCGCGGTCCCGGCGCCGTTGTTGGCGGCGGCTTTGGCGGTCTTGCCGCGGGCGGTGGAACCGTTGCCGGCGGCGGCTTTGGCGCGAGGGGGCCTGGCCGGCGACGGCTGCTGTTTCGTCGTTGTTCGCTTGCGCTTGGCGGCGGATTTCAGGGCATCGACAAGGTGTTCGAGGCGCATGGAGCGCGAGCCCTTGAGGAGAGCGACGTCGCCGGGCTGGATCAGTTGCGCGGCGTCGGCGACGAGGTCGTCGGTCGAGGCGAAATGGTGTTTCTCGCGGGTCGCGGGGATGACCTCGGCGGCGAAGCGCATGTGGGGGCCGACGGTGAGGAGCAGATCCCAGCGGCCCTGCGCGATGCGGCGGCCGAGGTCGCGGTGGAGCGATTCGCATTGGGCGCCGAGTTCGGCCATGTCGCCGAGGACGAGGACGCGGCGGCGCGAGGTCTGCAGGGCGTCGAAGACGTCGAGGGCGGCGGTCATGCTGCCGGGGTTGGCGTTGTAGGCGTCGAGGATGAGGTCGACGGGGCCGACGCGGACAGCCTGGAGGCGCATGGGGGGCGCGGCGGCCGTGGCGAGGCGCGCGGCGATCTGCCGTTCGTCGAGTCCGAAGCGGCGGCCGACGACGATGGCGGCGAGGGCGTTGAGCGCGTTGTGGCG
>CAZNDQ010000384.1:0-4533 GCA_964571825.1 uncultured Planctomycetales bacterium
CGCGCGGCGCGCCCGGCCGACCCGCGCCCGCCCGGCCGGCTGCCGGTACGGCCGCCGACCACCACGCCACATCGCGCAGCGAGCCGCACGGCGACTCGGTGCCCGGCGAAGCGTCCGACGAAGCATCAGGCGAAACCGGCTCCGGCGCCGAATCGATCGAGCCGCTCAGCGAAACCCGCGTCATCGAACAGGTCTGCAAAGACGCCACGCTTCGCGCCGTGCCCCCCGTGCTCAAGCACATCATCGCCCTGACCAACAACCCCTCGAGCACGCTCGACGAAATCGCAGGCGCCGTACGCCACGACCAGGCCCTCACCCTCAAAGTCATGCGCATCGCCAACTCCAGCTTCTACGGCCGCGGCAAGACGGTCCACACCATCACCGAGGCCGCGCAGCGCATCGGCGTCTCCGGCGTGCGCAACTGTATCCTCGCCATCATGGCCATCGAGCACTTCGGCGAGCACGAGTCCGAGCTGATCGACGCCCAGCGCTTCTGGGAGCACGCCCTCGCCACCGCCAGCCTCGCCGAGCAGATCGGCGCCTCCATCGGCCTCAAGACCAAGGACCAGCTATTCCTGGCCGGACTGCTGCACGACGCCGGCCGCATGACGCTTTGCAGTGTCTTCCCCGACCACTATCGCCAGGCGCTCGCCCGCGCCGGCGAGACCGGGGCGGGGCTCGTCGCCGCCGAGCGCGAGCTGTTCAACCTCTGCCATACCGACGTGACGCGCGAGGTCCTCACCAAATGGGAGCTGCCCCCCGAGGTCGTCGAACCGGCCTGGCTCCACGAAATGACCGTCAGCCAGATCAAACGCTCGGGAAAGGATGCGCAGAGTGCCCTCGTCGTCGCTCTCGCCAACCGTCTCGCCCACGCGCTCATCATGGGTGACAGCGGCGAACAGTGGCTCCTGCCCGTACGCGAATTCGCCGATGCCCTCTCCCTCAAGCGCGAAACCATGCTCGCCCTCGCCCGCGGAACGGTCGAGAAGGCCGGCGACATTCTCCTTTTCTACGCCTCCAAGTCCGACGAATCGCTCGTGCGCTCGCGCGCCGGCGAACTGACGCGCCGCGTGCGCGAGCACCGCAAGATCGCGGTCGTCGAGGCCGGACTCCGCGACGACGCGATCCTGTTGCTCCTCGAACAGCTCGGCTGGGCCGATCAGGTCGAACCCGACGTCGCTCTTCTCCAGGCCGAGGACGAGCGCCAACTTGTTACGGCGTTTGCCGGCCTGCGCGCGCTCGAAGATGATCTCGAGCGCCGCCTGCCGGTGTTGCTGCTTTCGCCCGACGGAGAGATGCAGGTGACCGATGAAATTCTCGACGGGCGCGTGCTCGGACAGGCCCGCCTCCCGGGCACCTACCAGTCGTTGATCGAGGCGATTACCGCTGTGTATTCCGCCGCTTCGGCTGCGCTCGCCGTCGCACCCGAGTGAATTCGGCGCAAGCCCGACGGCCGCTCACGCGCCCGCGCCGACCCGCCGTGCCCGGCCTCACTTCTTCAGCGCACAGCATTGCTTGTACTTCTTGCCCGAACCGCACGGACAGGGGTCGTTCCGCCCGGGGGTCTGCTGCGTGTGAATCGGCTCCACCGGCGGCGGCAGCGGCGGATCATCCTCCGTCGGAAGCTGCTTGCGGTACGCCTCTTCACGTTCCTGCTTTTTGTGGTATCGCTCCGAACCCTGATCGCGCTTGGTCATTGCGTGTCTGCCCTTTCCTGACAGTCGGCGCGGCCGCCTCCGCCATGCGGGCTGCCCGGTTCACCGGCGCCCGTGACAATTCTTGTATTTCTTTCCCGACCCGCACGGACACGGGTCGTTCCGCTGCACTTTCGGCTCCTCGCGCCGAATCGTCTTGGGTTTGGCGGCTTCCCCCTGTGCCCGCATCGCCGCCTCCTGGTCCGCCGATGCGGCCGCCGCGAACCCCGCGCCGGTCGCGTCGGCGTGATGCGTCGTCAGCCCGCCGCCCGGCTTCGGACCGGCCGGGACAGGGCCGCCGGTCTCATCCGTCCCGTCGCCGCCCACCAGCCGCACTTTGAAGATCGTGTCCGTTACCCGCTCGCGGATCCGCAGCCACATCTCGTCGTAGAACTCCGCCCCCTCGATCGCGTACTGACTCTGCGGATGCGTCTGATCGCCGCCCAGCGGCCGCTGCATGATCGCGTGCTTCAGGTGGTCCATCTCGCGCAGGTGGTCCTTCCACGCCTGATCGAAGATGTTTAGCAGCACGTACCGCTCGAGTTCCGTCAGCTCGCGCCGCAGCAGTCGCCGCCCGGCCGTCAGCAGGTCCTCGCGCGTCGGCACCCCATCGCCGTTCGTCTCCCCCGTAGGGGGGGCGAATGCCACGCCGAACCGCGCCGCCGCCCATTCACGAAGGGCCGCGCCGCTGTGCTGCGCCAGCGCCCGATCGACTTCCTGCTCCAGCCGGTCGCCGTCGATGAACGACTCGTTCAGTGCGATCAATTCCCGCGCCAGGTCCGCAATGTTGCGCCCCTGCACGCGCTCCACCGGCCACTCCTCGCCGAACCGCGCCCGCACCCACCGCGTCACGATGTCCGCCGCGTACGCGCTGTCCGTCGCCTCGCGCCGGAACGCGAGCTGCAACACCCATTCCACCGGGTATTCGATCTCGCGCCGGTGATACAGGTCGCGCAGCCGCCCCCGCAACAGCTCGATCACCGCCTCCGCCTGTTTTTCCGCGATGTCTTCCAGCGCAATCTCGATCCCGTACCGCGAGCGCGCCCAGTCGATCAGCGCCATCCGCCCGAGCTGCGGGTTGAGCAGGTGCCGCACCGGCTCCAGATCGGCCGACTGCGCGTGCTCTTCTGCCGCCGCCAGCAGTGCCTCCTCGATCTCCTCCGGCGACATCTTCCGCAACTGGTTCTGACTCAACGACAGCTTGAACGACCGCTGCGCCCACGCCAGCAGGCCCCCCAGGTCCCACTCCGACGGGCTCAGGTCGCGGTCGATGTACTCACCCAGCGTCGTGCTGATGCGCTCGCGCGACTCGTCCCGCGCCGTGTTGCGGATCGTCGTGCAGATGTCGTCGAAATCCTCCGCCTCGCCCTGCAACTTCCGCGCGTCAATCACCACGTCAAGGTTCTTGCGGCACCACTCCGCGATCTGCTTGGCGTTGTACTGCGCATCGAAGTAGTTCCGCGCCGCGACGGCCGTCGACTCCGCGATCATCCCGTAGATCAGGTCCCGCAGGTCGCGCCCCTCCAGCACCCGCTGCCGCTCGCCGTAGAAGCGCTTCCGCTGGAAGTCCATCGGCTCGTCCCACTCCAGCAGATGCTTGCGCGTCGAAAAGTTCTTTTCCTCCACCTTCTTCTGCGCCCGCTGGATGCCCGAGTTCAGCCGCTTGTCCTCCAGGCTCACCCCCTCGGTGAACCCCAGCCGCTCCATCATCTTCAGCATCCAGTCCGGCATGAACAGCTTGAGCAGATCGTCCTCAAGCGACAGAAAAAAGCGCGAACTCCCCGGGTCGCCCTGCCGGCCGGCGCGCCCGCGGAGCTGGTTGTCGATCCGTCGCGCCTCGTGCCGCTCCGTCCCCACAATGTGCAGCCCGCAGATCACGTTCTTCGCGCAAACCCGCCGCCCCAGCTCTGGAAACCGCGGATCGAGCTTCGGCTTCCAGCAGTGCGCGCAGTTCGTCGCCGGGTCGTAGTCCGGGCAGTACACGCAGCACTTGGTCCCCAGCACGCCCGGCTCCTGCCACCCGCGCCGCGCCTGCTGATGCGCCGAACCCTCGCCCGGGCCCAGATCGCCCCGACACGTCTTGTTCACGATCAGGTGTTCGAGCTTGATGTCCGTGCCGCGCCCCGCCATGTTCGTGGCAATGGTCACGTTCCCCAGGCGCTGCTTCGGGTTCCGCGCGTGCGCATAGGTCTGCCCGGCCTTGGCCACGATGTCCGCCTCGCGCTGGTGCTGCTTGGCGTTGAGCACCTCGTGCTCGATGCCGTACGTCCCCTGCAGCAGCTTGGCCAGTTGCTCCGACTTCTCCACGCTCGTCGTGCCCACCAGGATCGGCCGCCCGATCGGCAGCTCCCCCATCGCCTGGTCGTACGCCTCCAGCATCTGGTTGATGACCTTGCGGTCGCCTTCCTCCGCCGAGTCGAACGCCTTCAATGCCGCGTCAATGTAGTCGACCTCGTTGCCCCGCTTCGCCTCGATGTCCCGCAGCGCCTTGAGCAGATCGGCCAGCAGGAACGGGTCCCCCGGCCGGCCGCGCTGATGAATCTGATGGATCTCCTCGACGATCGCCTCGTCCTTGTTCGCCTCGTTGCGGTAGATGCGGTCGTTGTGATCGACGCGGTTCACTGGCCGGTTCGTCGGGATCGCCACCACTTCCAGCCGGTAAATCTTCATGAACTCGTCGCTCTCGGTCATTGCCGTGCCCGTCATCCCCGCCAGCCGGCCGTAGAGCTTGAAGTAATTCTGGATCGTGATCGTCGCCATCGTCTGCGTTTCTTCCTTGATCGGCACCCCCTCTTTGGCCTCGATTGCCTGGTGCAGGCCGTCCGACCACTGCCGCCCG
>CAZNDQ010000385.1:0-4527 GCA_964571825.1 uncultured Planctomycetales bacterium
AGATCAACCGTCTCAGCCTCGTCTCCGTTGAGCCGATCACCGTCATCTGCGACGGCCAGCCGCAGGAGTGGGAGGTCACGGCCGGTCTCTCGCCCACGGCCCCCCTCTTCGGCAGCCTCACCGCCACCAAGACCCATCCCAACGGCGGCGTCTTCGACTCCACGCTCAACGTCCAGCCGCTGCTCACCTTCCGCCGCCTCGAACCCGTCTCCAACGACTGCGACTGCGGCGACTTCGACCGCGACGGCCAGATCGGCCTCGCCGACTTCTCCTCCTTCACCGTCTGCTTCGGCGCCACCGAGCCCACCGACGCCTGCCTCGCCGCCGACCTCACCTGCACCGACCTCAACGGCGACGGCGCCGTGAACCTGCTCGACTTCGGCACCTTTGCCGCGATCTTCGGCCAGGCGGCCACCGGTCTCCAGCCGCCGTACTGCCTCGGCGACGCCCCGCCGCGCGTCATCACCTTCGACACGGCCGGCGTCCTGCCGCCCCTTGTCTTTACCTCCGGCGCAGCGCCATTCGTCCACCAGCTCGCGCCCAACACCGGCATCGTCGCCGATCCGCGCTCGACCTTCGTCCCCGGCGTGCGCGAGACCATCCCCGGCGTCCCCTCGACCCAGACGCCCGAGATCGTCATCGAGGAATCCTCAACCGCGCGCCACACCGTCTACCCGCCGCAGTGCGCCGTGAAGATCGACATCCACTGCGCCGACGATCACGTCGAAAAGCGCGACGGCGCCTTCGTCGAGCGCAACCTCGAACCGATCACCCCCGCCAACTTCCAGCAGCTCAAGTTCCTCATGCGCCCCGTGACGATCACCGCCGGACCGCGCGGCGTCGGCCTGCTCGAAGCCGACCCGCCCGGTGTCGTCGAGATCTACACCCTCGCCGGCGAGAAACTCGACAACCCGGCCATTCTGCGCACGTTCCCCGTCACGCTGCTCATCAACGGACTCGACTACGGCACCACCGTGCTCAGCGTCGAGTTCTTCCCGCCCTTCGGGCCTTCCTGCGGCGACGACTCCGTCGTCCGCGTCAACTGCTTCCCCGGCCTCGCCAGCGAAACGCTCACCGACTTCCCCCACGTCGAATACGTCCGCACCATCAACCGCGGCGCGGCGCTCACCACCTCTCTCGACCCGGCCCGCCACAAGGAGCGCGTCGGCATGAAGTACGCCGCCTACGTCGTCGCTCACAAGACGGCCGCGCAATACGCCGCGAATAACACGCTGACCGACGTTACCGGCGGCGCCGAGACCTGGACCGTCTCCGCCGGCGGCATCAACCCGCAGAACATCCGCGTCCCCTGGCGCGCCGCCATGCCCGACGGCAAGTACGACATCGTCTTCGACTTCGGCAACTGCCCCAAGGACCCCGACGACTTCGTCGCCGACGGCAAACTCGACCCTGGCGACATCATCGGCAAGCTCACCCTCACCGCCGGCGAAGCGGAACTCGAAGTGCTCAACGATCCCGGCGCCGCCGGCGCCGGCGCCATCAACAGCGCCACCTACAACCACGGCATGTTCACCATCCCCGCCGGATACGACGGCGTCCCGGCCGCGCAGACCGACATCCCCATCGTCGGCCGCTTCGTCCGCCCCGCGCCGCTCGCCGCCGGCACCCCGCTCGTCGCCATCGCCCACGGCCGCCACGGCGCCTACGCCGCTGCCGGTAACCGCGGCGCCACCACGCCGGTGATTAACCCCGCCGCGCGCGACGGAACCGTCTCCGCCATCACCGTCTCGCAGACCGCCGTGGCCGAAACCTGGACGTTGACGCTCCAGGCCAACGGCCGCTGGGGCATCGCCGGCTCCGTCTCCGGCGCGCAGGGCGAAAGCGCCGCCAAGGTCGGTGACGACTGGGCCGTCGCCTCAACCAACGGCTTCATCTCCCTCACCGTCACCGACGGCGCCACCAACGCCTTCGCCCTCGGCGACACCATCACCTTCATGGTCGTCCGCGACCCGCTCTTCCCCAACTACGACGGCTACATCTACCTGCAGGAGCACCTCGCCCGTCACGGCATCGCCTCGATCAGCATCGACCTCGACCCGCTCGTCGCCCTCGGCAACGGCAACCGCCACCGCGGCTGGACGATGCTCAAGCACATCGAGGCGATTCTCGCGGCGAACGGCAATCTCGCCGCCGACCGCATCGTCCTCGCCGGACACTCGCGCGGCGGCGAAGCCGCCCTCCAGGCCTACCGCATGCTGGCCCGCGCGGCCGAGCGCCCCGGCGGCGCTGCCATCGCCGGCTTCACCGCCGCCGGCATCCGCGGCGTCATCAGCATCTCACCCACGACCTTTTACGATCAGGCCAGCGGCCTCGCCTCCGGCCTGTTCCACAACGGCACGACAAACGTCGGTCTCGACAAGCCCTTCCTCCTCCTCTACGGCGGCGCCGACGGTGACGTCAATGGCATCAACACCGGCGTCACCCCCTTCGTTACTTATGACCGCGCCGCCGCCGCCAAACAGGTCATGTTCCTCGAAGGCGCCAACCATAACTTCTTCAATACGAGCTGGGCCGGCGACGACGCCCGCCAGCAGTTCTTCACGCTCCACGCGCCCGTCGGTCTCAAGACTGTCGATCCGGGTGGAATGGGCGCCGCACTCGTCAGCCCCGCCAACGCGCGCGCCTTTGCCAATGCCTATGTCACCGCCTTCGTCTGGGCCTACGCCCAGGACCGCGACGGCTACGCCGACTTCTTCAAACGCTTCACCAACCGCTATCGCCCCCCCAGCGTCCCGGGCGCACTGGCCATCCTCAATCAATACAAAGACACCACGCTCGGCGCCATGACCAACTTCGTCATGGACGACTACGAAACCAACTTCGACGACACGATGGTGTCCAGTTCCGGCAACGACGTCGATCACACCGTCACCACGCACCCCTTTGACGGCGACGAGGAGCCCGTCCTCTGGGACCCCGACCAGCACTGGGATTTCGCCGGCCCGGCCGAGATCGGCGCCGTCGGCGCGCTCACCGGTGACGGCGTCCGCACCACCAACCTCGTCTGGTTCTTCAGCACCGATTGGCAGGGCAACCTCCCCGGCGGACGCGACGGCACCGCCGTCTTCCAGGTCCGTCACACGCCCGTCGGCAACCGTGCGGTCCCCGAAACCTGGACCGCGACATACGACGGCCCCAACAACCGCTGGAACATCGCCGGCTCCGTCTCCGGCGCGCAGGGCATGTCCGATGTCGGCTCCCCGTGGCAATTCACCGCCACCAACGGCCGCATGCGCGGACAGATCACCGACGGCGCCACCATGCCCTTCGCCAATGGCGACACCGTCACCTTCACCTATCACGGAGTCGAGTTCAGCGAAACCCAGCCCGTCAACCGCTACCGCCAGGACACCCACGGCGTCGTCATCTCCTGGCCCGCCGCCGTCCGCAAATACGAATACGAACTCACCGGTGCCCAGCGCGACCTCAGCAAGAAGCGCTTCGTCTCCATCCGCGTCGCCAAGAACGTCCCCGACCCCGCCGCGCGCGGCACCGCCATCGAGCACACCCTCACCCTCGTCGACGAGGCCGGCAACGAGAGCATGATCCGCACCAACACCTTCGCCACCATCCCCGGCGGCTATCCCAGCGGCTTCCACCGCGACCTCTGGAACATGCTCGTCATGGGCAATCTCGTGGCCTTCGACTTCGACAAGTGGACGACAACACCCGCCTTCCGCACCTTCCGCTTCGACATCTGCCCCTGCACCAATGACCGCAAGCGCATTGACCTGCGCAAGATTCGCTACGTCCGCTTCGAATACGGCGGCGCCCGCGGCACCGACAACGGCATGAAGGCTATGGACGACGTCGAGGTGACGCTCAAGTGATCCGCGGCGCTGCGGCCGACCGGCCGCCTCGTCGCTTCCGCCGCCGCGACCTTGACCCGTCGCCCCGGCGTACAGGAGTCAGAGAATGAACACGCTCTTGCTCAATGCCCTCGTTGCACTGCTCCTCCCGGCCGTCGATGCGCCGCCGGATGCACCACACGGCGCCTCGATCATCGCCGGCCCGCTCCCCCTGGCGCTGGTTCAGCCCGTCGAGCTGCCCGAGCCCGTCGAGATCCTCACGCGCGGCCGCGCCGAGCCCCACGCCCGCCTCTGGCTCCTCGTCAGCCGGCCGCTCGCCGTGCAACTCCCCGAACGCGACGCCCCGACGCGCGTGTCGACCGCACCGCCCATCGTCCCCATCCTCCACGTCAACGAGCACCGTGCGCGCCTCATCCATCGCGACCCGCAAACCGGCGCCTGTGCCTGGCTTGTCCCCCGCGTCAACCTCCACACCGCCTTCGTCTGGCACCTGCTCATGACCGAGGACAGCGCCGAGTTCTGGCAGGACCCCTTCTGGGCCGCCGAGCCCGCCCTCGCCCTGATCATCGACCGCGCCGTCCTCATCACGCCCGACGATGAGCCGCGCCCCAAGTCGCCGACCTATCGTCCCGACGAAATCTCCGCCGTCGAGCAGCCCGCCGTCCGAGTCGGGCACGATCGCGAAGGCGGCGAAGGT
>CAZNDQ010000386.1:0-4524 GCA_964571825.1 uncultured Planctomycetales bacterium
CTTTGGCCACCAGGCCCACCGCGTTGCCGTGGTTTAGCACGCGGTTCGTCCCCTTCTTCACCGCCACGACCGACGGCTCGTTGAGGACGATCCCCTCCCCCTTGACGCACACGAGCGTGTTACAAGTGCCCAGGTCGATCCCCATGTCGACGCTGAACATTCCCAGGAAAGAGTCCAGAATCACAGGGGTGACTTCCCTCTGCTGAGATAAACGCCGGCGCCGCTTTCGGTCTGGTCAGAGATGATTGGTCCGGCCGTTCGGCGCTCCGCGCCGCAACGCCGCTTGCCAGCCAGTCGGAGCCCGCGCCAACGATTCGCTCCGTCCGGTCGGACGACTTACCCTACTGCGCCGGGTTGGGCCAGACCGAGTCGAACAACTCGAGGCTCCGCCAGCCGACGTACAGCAGACCGATCACTACGAACGCCGTGGAAATGCCCAGCAGC
The DNA here is from genome assembly GCA_964571825.1 of uncultured Planctomycetales bacterium. Lineage (GTDB taxonomy): Bacteria > Planctomycetota > Phycisphaerae > UBA1845 > CAZNDQ01. Next base: position 445 of record CAZNDQ010000386.1, read on the forward strand.
GCCGTGTAGACGTCGCTCGTCGCCTTGACGACGATCTTCTGTACGTCCGTGCCCGTTGTCTTGGCCATCGCCCTGCCCCATCATCGCGGCCCGCGCTTCCGCCGCGGGCCGGCCACTGACCGCGTTGCGGCCGGCGCAGCTTATCGGCTCCGCGTCAATCCCGCCAGATCGACCACCGTATCCCCGACGCGGATGTCGCCCTGCGTGTTTTCCAGCATCCCCACCGCCTCATTCGGCTCCGTCGCCGTGACGGTGACGTCGCCGAGGTATTTGTCGTTGCGGTAGATGACGAACCGCATCCCCGGGTTGACGCGGTCCGCCGAGCCGACGCTGAGCGACGCCAGCGACCCGCGCACGGCCTTGATCGACCCGCGGATGGGGCTGCTGGTCGGCGGTCCCATCGGCCGCGCTGCGTCCGTCGCCGCACCCACCAGCAGCGGCGCCGCGCTACCGCCGCCGCTGAGGTCCGACTGCGACTGCATCGCGTAGTTCACCTGCTGAAGCTGCCGGATCTGCTCGGCCATCGTCGTCGTCTGGATCGTCAGCTCCCGGTTCCGTGTCACCAGGTCGGTATTCCGCCGCTGCAATTCCAGCCCGCGCTTTTCCAGGTCGTTCCGCTGTACCCGCAACTCCGTCGCCTCGCTCGAGAGCACCTGCAGCTCGCCCGCGAGCTTCGTCAGCGCCGCCGAGTTCGCATCGTTCTGGTGCCTCGCCTCTTCCAGCGCCGCGATCGACTCGTCGCGCTCCGCCAGCGCCTCCTGCCGCTGCGCCTCAACCTGCTGCTTGGACCTGAGCATCTCTTCCAGCTTGTCGTTGAGCGCCAGCTTCTCGGCTGCGCTCGCCGCCAGCATCGCCTGAAAGTTCGCCTCGCTCACCTGTGCCTGCGTGCGATACTCGGTGGCGAGATTCCGCCAGTTCGCCTCCTGCGCCACGTGCGCCACCGTCAGCATCACGAACGCAATGGAGAACACCGCCAGCAGCACCACGAACACCTTGGACGCCGTACTCACTGGTTCTTCCTTTGTCTGGAGGGATCAGGGATCAACCGGCTGAGGTCGGGTCGGCCGCCTGGCCTCAGCGTCACCCCGCTGCAAGCCCCGCCGGCCGGTCCGCGACCCGGCTCGAGGGGCTCATCAGGCGGTCAGGTCTGTCGCACAGTCCACGCAACCGCCCGTCGTGCCGGTCCAGGTTGCGCTCTGCCTGCGGCGTGGCACCACGGGTGGGTCCGGCCGCGCTTCCCGGTGTCCGGGAAGTCAACGAATCATACGCACCCATTATGGCCCATGCAAGCGGTTTCTCCCGCCGCAAGCTCAAGATAGAGTAAGGCATGTGACGTGACCAGCCCCCCCGGCATGGACGCTGGCGTGCTACCGAGGCCGGTGGTCGCGCAAACTATCCCGCAAACGCCGCGTCGAGGAAGCTCACCACACGGCTCACGTATTCGTCCGGGTAGTCCTTGATGGTCGCCCCGTGCTCCGATGGCGAGAGCCACAGGTCCTTGACAACGCCGAGCGCATCGTACACCGCCTGGGCGCCGTCCGGCGGCGTTACCACATCCGCCAGCCCCTGAACGACCTGCGCCGGCACGCCGACCCCCGGCGCCTCGCCGACCAGATCGTACGCCGCTGGGAACTGGGCCAACACCAACGCTACGGCCGTTGGCTCAAACGACGCATCAAACGACAGCCCCGACGCCTCGTTCAAATAGTGCAGCGCCAGTTCGGCCACCACCAACGGCGAATCGAGCACCAGCGCCCGCACGCTCGCGGCATTCTTCGCACAGTGCATCGCCGTCGGGCCGCCCAGACTCGCCCCCATGGAGACGAATTCCCCGCCGAGATTCGCCACCGCCCAAGCGTGCACCGCCAGGCCGTCGTCGAGCAGCGTCTGAAAGTCCGAGGTCCCCTCCGAGTCACCGAACCCCTGGTAGTCATACAGCACCAGGTTGTAGCCGTGCTCGACGAACACCTCGGCGCCGACGATGTACGCCGAGCGGCTCGAGTTGTTGCCGTGATGGAATATCACCGTGCGCGTGCTTCCGCCGACGGCCGGGATGAACCACCCGCGCAGCGTCGCGCCGTTCGCGCTCTGCACGGAAAAGTCAGTGTAGGTATACCCGAAGTCCGCCGGCGTGGCGTCCAGCGTTTTGTTTTCGTTGATGATCAGCTCGGCCAGCTTCGGCCCGAGGTCCGGGATTTCCGGCACGATCCCGCTCAGCACCGATCCGCCGCCGCACCCGCCGCTCAGGCCCGCCGCCAGACCGACCAATACCGCCGCCATGGTCTTCACGCGCATCGACCCGTCCCCCACATTCTGTGTTTCAAGCCTCCCGTCGGCGCGCAGGCGCAATCTTGCCGCCCCCGGCCGACATCCCCGAACACTGCGATATACGATTTGCCTCGGGCCGAGGCGAACGCCGCCGAGGCCGGTCTCGCGGGCGAGCGCGAGCCCGACCCGAACCGGCGCAATTCGTGCCTGCACCCGCTTGCTTCCCGGACGCGCGAAGGCAAACAATGGCTTATCGGCCGGTGGTGCTTGACCCGATACCGCCGCTGATGTTCAATGCGGCCCGACCGGAATCGCGGCGCCGTCGACGCCTTCGGTCAGCGAACGAGACCTCGCCGCACGCGGACGCCCGGCCGGCGCGGGGCGTCCAACGCGAACGCCGGACTCCACAACACAGCAGGAACGTGCTGCATGACCCCCCGATTCGCCCGTATGACGTGCCTGATCTGGCTCGCGGCGTGGCCCGCGATCCCAGGATGCTCGAAGCCCGCACCGCCCGACCCGGTCGCCTATCACCGCGAACTGGCCACGCGCGACCTGCGCGTCCACTGGGAAGCCCAAGTCCCGCTCGCCCCCGACGAGACGGTCCGCGATTACTTCCTGTCAGACGGCGCGCTGTATGCCGTTACCGATCAGTCCAGCGTCGTCGCCTTCAATACCGACGCCGGAGCCATCGCCTGGTCGCGCAAGCTGGAGCCCGGTTACGCCCGCGTCTTCCGGCCCAGCTATTCACCCGGCAGCGGCGCCGACGACTCCGTCACGCTCACCTCGCAGTCCGTCATGCTCGTCGTGGATCGCCGCACCGGGAAAACACAACGCGCGATTCAGCTCACCGAGCCGCCGGCCGGTCCCGGAGTCGCCAGTGCCGACCTCGCCTGGTACAACGACCTTCAGGGACAGCTTCGGGCCATCGATCTGCAAACCCTGCTCACCGATTGGACGCTCCGTCACGGCTCCGTCTGCACGGCCGCGCCCGTGCTCCTGCCCGACATGCTCATAGTCGCCACGCGCAACGGCCAGGTCTACGCCATGACGCCGATCGACAAACGCTTCCTCTGGCGCTTCGAGGCGCGCGGCCCCGTCAGCGCCACGCCCGTCGTCGCCGGCGACTGGCTCATCGTCGCCTCCGAGGACCGCCGTGTTTACGCCGTTGATCTCGACACCGGCGAGATGGTCTGGCAGTACCTCACCACCGAGCCGCTTTCGCACTCGCCCGTCGTCGCCGTCGATACGGTGTACCAGCAGGTCGGCGACAAGGGCCTCCTCGCGCTCGACTTTCTCACCGGCGCCGAGCGCTGGTACGACGCCGACGCCCGCCGTTTCGTCGCGCGCGACGGTAACGTCGTCTACGCCCTCGACGTTGGCGGCGACCTCACCGCCACTCGCGCCGACACCGGCCGGCGGCTCTGGGCCGTCGACGCCCGCTCGTTGGACATGGTCGCCGTCAACGACCGCGATGGCGCGCTCTACCTCGGCTCGGCCGACGGGCTGATCCGCTGCTTCCGCGACCGCGCCGCGCCCTATCTCCGTTCCGGCAGTGTCGAGGCCTCGCTCCGCCGTACCGGCACCGGCAACGCCGACCTCGACGCCGACGTGAGCGCCGGCGCGGCCGCGCGCCAGGCCGGTGACGTGCCGCGCGACCCGCTCGAATCCACTTCGGGTGTTCCGCCCGTCACCCTCCGCGGTGGACAATCTCAGCCGGGAGAATGATGTGCCCGCGCCCGCCTCGCCGCCGTCCATTCGCCGCGCCCTCGTCAGCGTCCACGACAAAACCGGCCTCGTCGACTTCGCCCG
>CAZNDQ010000387.1:0-4508 GCA_964571825.1 uncultured Planctomycetales bacterium
ATCTTGTAAAGCGTCTGCGCCACGCGGGCGTTGGCCTTCGTCGCCGCTGTAGCGATCTCGTCGGCATAATGCTTGCGCAGCGTCGGCTTGGTGATGCCTATGCTGGCGGCAATATCAACCTGCGGGATGCCATAGGCAACCATGCTCTCGACTGCACCGCGCGTCGCTGCCGTTGGCTCGTGCGGCGGGCGGCCACCAAGATTCTTCTTGCTCATGCCGATACCTGCGCGGCTTTCAACTCGTCCTTTCGCGGGTTGCAGGCATAGTCGATGCAGCGCTCAATCGGCCATGTTTCAAACGTGAGTATGGCGAACCTCCATCAGCTTTGATGCTTCCGCAGGCCAGTCCTTCACACCATCGTCCTTTTATATGGGCAAATAACCCCAGCCAATCTATTTGCCCGCCGTCCCGTATTGCACGGTAGAATGGAACCCCGTCAGCCCGTGCTTGACGCTATGCGCATACGGGCGCTGTTCCCGGCGGCGGGCGGTGCCGGTGTGAGTAGCTGCGGGGTATCTCGTATCGGCCCGATCACCACGCCTCTTGGCCTTGGGCAACCGGGCCGATCTTTGGGCCGCCGCATGTGCACCGCGACGGCGAGTTAATGTTGGTAGCAGAGGCGGGATTCGAACCCGCGACCTCTAGCGTTATGAGCGCTGCGAGCTACCGCTGCTCCACTCTGCATCAGGTTATCTCACGCAACTCTTGCGATTGTGCCGAGGTATAGCCTTGCCGGGTGTTAGTGTCAATCGACTGCATCCAGCCCCTCACGCAGCCGCCGGAAATGCGCCTCCCGCCGCGCGCCACCATGCCCGCGCCACAGAGGCTGATCGCCCAGAACCACGCGCTCTATCACAGGGCGGCTAGCCTGCGGCACCCGTGCCCACAGGTCGCGGAAGTATCTCCGGGCGTCGAGCATGGCGGCCTGCTTGTCGCCGCTCGTGGATCGCACCTCGCCTATCGCGGCCAGGGGGTCACGCTCGCGCATCCCCTCTGCGGCCATGACCAGCTTGACGGCGGCTGCCTCGTGACGTGCATCCAGGTGCCCCTGCCGCGCATAGACCTGCACCCATGTATCGCGTCGGTAACGGCGAACATTGTTTGGATTTGGCGTCTCTCGCCCTGTCTCGGGGTCGATGTCTGTTGCGGGCTCAAGGCGTTGCCTCTCACGATTGGCCGGGCCGGACGCGCCCGCGTCCCATGCGGTGGGCGGCTTGTATGGTGATTTGGTGCGCTTGCGGGCCATCACATCAGCTCTGCCTCTGGCGTCCAACCCAGCGAGACGTATTTGCGCAGCGGGTCTGCGGCGGCCTCGTCGCTGTCTGGATCGAGGCGGACAATTTTGCCTGCTCTGTGCAATCGGCGCATTGCGGCACTGATTGCGGTGGCAGGATAGCCGAGTGTGATGGCGATCTCGGCTGACGAGAGCCGGATGCCGACGCGATTGACGAGGTCTGTGCACTCCGCGTCAATGTCGGAATCGGTCTCGGTGCTGCGGCGCAGGTCTCCATCGAGCAGGTAGGTCGATCCCCACGTGATTGCCTGGTGGCGTCGGTCTGTGCGGGCCTGTGCTGCCCAGAGCCGCGCCAACTCGCGCTCCGGGTAGCTGCCAAACTCACGCACGGGACGCTGCCACATGGGCGAGATGGCGGGCGATTTCGCCGCTGCGGTTGGCCAGCTTGCGCTTGACCGCGATATAATCCCGGACCGGGTGTCCGCTTGCGGCGGTCCCGACGCGCTTCTGGACCAGCCGGACCCAGCCTTCCTTTTCCAGGGCGAGGGCGGCATTGCCAGGCCTTTTGGGCAGGGTCCACGTTTCTCCGGTGTGGTAGACCAAGCCTTCTCCGGGGGCCATTCGCTTGATGCGGGCGCGCATTTCGCGCAGCCCGTCGATGGCACTGTCAGCGTAGATCATCTTCACTCGATTTCTCCCTGTGTGGATTTCAGCGTGTGGTCTCGTCCCTCGTCATGGATCAGCATAAGCGCGCGCAGGGCTTTTTGCATGTGGCATTTTTCGCCGCGCCGCCAGTTGCGGACTGCGGTAGCCGAGACCTCAAAAATGATGGCGGCCCGGTAGCTGCTATAGCCATGCCGGGCGCACCATGCGTTGAGGTGGTTTGCGAAGGTCACTCCCAGACCTCGGCCAGTGCGGTCCACTTGGCGCGTGCGGCTTCGCCCTTCACGGAGGCGGCCTTGGCCCGGTAATAGGCGGCGCGGTCGGCGGCGACACTCTCGAATTTGGCTCCAGCAAACGAGCCGATGCCATTTTCGCAGGCGCGGATGGTCTTGGCGCGGTTCTCGGTTTCGGCCTCGATCAGCTTGGTCAGGTTGGTCATTTGCTTGTCTCCTCTTCCTGCACCATAGATAGCAAACCTGTTTCGCCGCCGCAAGAGATTTTTTGGCCCCACCCGGTAACGAATTGTTACAGCACCACCTCGCGCGGTGTGTCCTCGAGATCGAGATCGAGATCGACGGCCTCACGCAGCCAGCGCTTGACGAGGCTCACGCGAGCGGCTCCGGCGGGCATCACGTCGTCGCGGTAGACCCCTGCGGACGGCCTGTCGCCGGGCAGGGAGATGCGCCGCTCTCGGGCCTCCCACGGCTCACGCGGCAGGGAGACGGCCACGGAGCGGGGATCGCTGGCGACGGATGCCGTGTGCAACCCGGTGCCGATGATGGCTTTGCGGACGCCCTGCCGGGGCTGGGGCGCCTCGGTGACGGGCTCGACCTCTGGCGGGTCGACGTCGACGCCGAGGCGGCGCTGGCGGCGGATGATGTGCTGCATGGTCGGCTTCGAGAGCCCGAATGCGCGGGCGAGCTCTGCTGCGCCGTAGCCTGCTCTTGTGGCCTCGATGATTGCGACCAGCCTCTCGGCGCGCAGGGCTCTGATCTGCGGTGTCTGCGACCGGCCACAGATGCTGACCAGATGCGGCGGCGCGGTGTAGGGCTGACGGGTCATGGTCCCTCTCTCTCGCTCCCCTGTGGTGTGGTGCCAGCCCGAGAGGAGGTGCGGGTTGTCCCGGGGCGATCACTCCCCGGTTAGGCAGGGGCATGATGGCGCGACGCGAGGCGGGTGTCAAGCTCTTCCTCGCGTATCTCTATCTTCCTACCGTCTCTCTCTATTTCTCTATCATGCTGGCTGGTGAGTGCTTGAGCAAAGGCATAGGACGACTAGCCCCAGCGAAAGCTGAGGTTAGCCCCTATGCCTCCACGATCTTGCTAGCCGGAGCCGTGCCGTCGCGTTGGCCGATCTGGTCGTGTGACGACGCCGGATCGTTGAGCGCTACTTTCAGCGGCCTTGTCACTCCGCTGGGGATCGGGCTTCGCTCTTTCGGACTGCCCTTTGCCTGTGATCCCTGCCCCATGGTAGGCATTCAAGACCTAGCGCCACCGTCTCATCTCTGTAACCGACCGCTAGTCTCGCTACGCTTGCGCCGCGCAGTGGCTTATTTGACCTCCCTCAGCTTCAGCGCGACCGCCCGCAGGCCGTCCCGCATGTGCATGTCGTTCCAGTCCTCGACCTGCGCTGGCTGCACCCATCGGCAACCGCTCTGCCGTGCGTAATACTCACCTGCGCCCATGCCGCCGAGCGTGTCAACTGGCTTGTCATGGTCCGCTGCGATAATCGCGTCAGGTATACCTCGCGCGACCTTGGCAACATTGGCAGCCGAGAAGGCGCACAGCACCGTCGCAGAACGCCCCAGTAGCCGCAGGGCGTCCCTCACACTCATTGCGGTGGCAATGCCCTCGCAGACCCACGTCTCGCGCCCTGAGGCGATCCTATGGCTTGTGCCGCCCATCTGGCCCCCAAGGATATTCTTCTTGTCGCCACCTCCTTTAATAAACTGCACCGTGAGGACACGCCCGCCAATTCGACCCGGCACGATCAACAGCGGCGCGTCATGTTCCGGCAGCGCCGCGACGATCCGCTGTCCCATGGGCGTGTCGGGGATCGCCGCCCGGACATCCTCGATCACCAGCCCCTCGCTCGTCGGGAAGCCCTTCCGCGCCAGGTATTCGTGCGGGCCGATCCCGCAGGCGCGCACAATGCCGTCCGCGATCTTGGCGACTTCTTCGGCATCGCGCTTTCTGGCATCACGTCGCCGGGCCGCTTCACGCGCGATATCCGGGCTTAGGCTCGATCTGTCTCCTCCCGTATCACGTATTGAAAAGCGCTTGCTTGTGCCGGTCTGCCAGTCCCACGCGATACCGCCTTGCATGTCATCAAAGATCAGGACCGCGCCATCGCCTTTGCCGTTGCGCTCTAGAGTGTCGGTGCGCACCCAGCGGCCCGCTGCGGTGCGGACAGGCGGCTTGATCCCGACATCGGCGCAGGCCGCACGCATGGCTGCGTCAAGGCTCATGCCGCCTTCCTCCGCTTGCGAAAGCGCCGGACCTCGCGCGCCACCAAATCCAAAGCGTTCGGATCCACCCTAGCCGGGCGCGGCGCGTCGAACCACCCCCACGGCAGTTTTGCGGAAGGATACACCCCACGCCATATGCCATAC
>CAZNDQ010000388.1:0-4488 GCA_964571825.1 uncultured Planctomycetales bacterium
TCGCCGCGTCACCATCGTCAGCGACGACCAGGCGGAGCCCAGCAAGGGCGTCGAACTCACCACCCGCGTCATCAAGCCCATGCTGGTCGAGCCGGAGCGACTCACGCTCACCGACATCCTCGCCGAAGATACCTCCACCACCCGCGTCGATATCAGCGCCACCGAGGACGTCGAGTTCGCCATTACCGGCGTGACCATCCAGGAGGGAGTCCCCATCCGCGCCGACGTCAAGCTCAACGAGAAAAGCAAAGCCCATCAGCTTGAACTGGTGGTCGGCCCGCTCACCGGGGGCAATGACCTCAGCGTCACCGTCATCCTCCAGACCGACCACCCCCAGGCTTCCGAGGTCCGTATCCCCGTCATCGCCAAGGTCGCCCGGCCGGTCATCATCAACCCCCGCCGCATCGTCCTCGGCAACGTCAAGCCCGGAACCTCCGTCACCAAGCAGCTCCGCGTCATCTCCCGCCCCGGTTACGAAGTGACGAAGATGGACCTCCTCATCACCCGCCATCCCGAAGTCAAAGTCACCGCGACGCCCTCGCCCGCCAGCGAAAATCTCTGGGACCTCAAGTTCGACATCCCCATGGACTACGCCGGCAAGTCGCTCAACTCGCAGATCACCGTCTCGACCAACGTCCCCAACGCCGGGTCGCTCGACATGACCATCAGCGCTCGCGTCGATGACCGCATTGATCTCGCGCCCGAACTGCCCAGGGGCGGCTAGCGGAGTTCGCCGGGCAAAACGCCACCTGGGGTTTCGTGCAACGATCGACGCGCAGGAAAAGGAAGTGAACGATGGGTGCCTTCAAGACCGCGATCCTCGAAGCGCTGGTGCTGGTCGTTACCGCCCTTGGCGTCGCCCTCGCCGCCAACGCCGTCAGCGACAGCGGCCTGAAGCTCTCCAGGGACTACTTTCGCCGCATTCAGATCGTCGAGTCCGCGGGCGCGAAGGACGCGACGCGCACGCCGGTCGTCGCCGCGCCCGCGCCGGCCGACGGGCCTGCGGCGACCTCAACCACCAGCGGCAACGCCGCCCATGACGCCACCGCACCGCGCGAATCCAGCTCCCTCGCCGACGAGTCGCTGACGGCCGAGGGGCTCCGCGTCCTCTCCCTCGCCGAGGTCCACGACTACAGCCAGTACATCACCGAGCCCGGCACGTCGATCGTCTTCGTCGACGCACGCAACGACGAAGCCTACCGCGCCGGCCATATCCCCGGTGCGCTGCAGATCGATCCCTGGAACGAAAATGCCTATCTGCCCGACGTGCTCCCGACGCTCCAGGGCGCAACGATGATCGTCTGCTACTGCGGCGGCGGCGACTGCGAGGACAGCATCCACCTCGCCACGCGCCTCGTCTTCGATCACGGCCTCCCGCTCGAAAACGTCTATCTCTTCAAGGGTGGCTGGGAAGAGTGGACCGCCGCCCAGTACCCCGTCCGCACCGGAGACGAACCGTGAACGACCGTCCCCTGACTCCGCTGCGCGCCATCGACGCCACCGGCCTGCCGCTGCTGTTCGCCCGGCTCGTCGTCGGCTGCATGTTCGCCTGGCTCGCCCTGCCCAAGATTGCCCGGCCCGGCGAATTCCTCAAGGAAATCCACACCTACGGCATCCTTCCCGAGACGCCGCCGCAACTCCTCAACTTGTCCGCCGTCGCCATGCCCTGGCTCGAACTCCTGGGCGGCCTCGCGCTGCTCCTCGGTCTGCTCGTCCGCGGCTCCGGCGCCGTCCTCGCCATCATGCTCATCGCGTTCACCACGGCCATCGCCTCCCGCGCCCTGAGCATCCACAATTCGCAGGGCACGCCCCTGTTTGAGGTCGCCTTCGACTGCGGCTGCGGAACCGGCCTCGTCATCATCTGGAAAAAAGTGCTCATCAACCTCGGCCTGATCGTGCTCAGCATCCTCGCCGCCTGGTCCCACTCGCGCCGCTGGTGCCTCTCCACCCTCTTCTCCCGCCGCACGCACGCACCCCGAAACAACGCCTCTGCGCCATCCCCACCTTATCGGGAAGCTGCATCTACCGGTGGAATCGGCCCCAACCCGTAGACCGTGCGCAAACCGGCGATCACGCTTCCGAGCGACAACAGACCCAGCCCCAGCGCCTTGAGATCAACGGACTCCCCCGTTGCGTCCGCCAGGAACCGCTGCATATCGTCGTGGATGGTTGCTGGCAGCGTCGCTCGAAACTCCGGATCAATCACGCTGTACAGGCGAAACACGTCGTTCCGGTGTTTTCTGATCGCCTTGCCGTCGACCTCTTGACCTGACGCTTTTCGATCTCGCAGATCAAGCCACGCTCGTGCCTTGAGGGGAATCAGGTGCTCCGGCGCCACGACCGGCAACTCCGCCACTTCCCGTCTGCCGGCCTGGAGCCACCCGTAGTACGCCTCATCCACCAGGATCGCCGACAGGCTGGACAGGTCGCCGTCGACCAGGATCGGCGTCAGATGCCCGCCTTCGATCTGACCCAGGATGTCCGGCACTCGGGAGAACAATTCCAGCATCTCCGGAAACCCCGCGGCCGACGGCTTCGCGAAGCGATAGAGCCTCCGCTTCCCCGTGGACGACTCCCGTCGCGCATATCCCCCAGTCCTCACGAATTCCCAGAACGCCCGCACGAATGCCGCGTCCAGCTTTTCCACGCACAGCACGATGTCCAGATCCTTGGTCGCGCGAAACTCGAGCCCGGCAACGCCGAACGCGAGGTCGCACGCGGTGCCGCCGATGAGAACATACCGGTCACCGAACGCGCGAAAGTGCTCGCGAAAGACATCGAGCCCGTTTACCACCGCAGCCCCTCCATCATTTCGTCCAGTGCCATCTCCACCCGCTCGTCCCGCTCATCCCGCAACGATAGAAAGAGCGACAGCGGATCAACCACGCCGGGATCGCGATACGGCCGGGGCGGATAGCTCCAGACTTCCACCACCGTCGCCTGCGAATCCGCAACCGGCAGAATGCTCGCCTCCTGCCGCCACCTGTAGGCGGCCCACTCCTTCGCGCCCATCGCCACAACGGCGTGGTCTGGCGCGGCCATCGACGAGTAATGCGCCAGCGCGCTCAGCCCTGCGGTGAGGCCCGGGATCTCACCGCGCCCCGCCGCCACGAAGTGCCGGCGCCTCACCGGGCTGCTCAGCAGCGCTGCTGCCTGCCGCCAGACCTCCGCACGCGGCGCCGTGAATGCCAACAGACGCGCACGACCCGTCGACGATCTCGCCCTCGCCAGCCCCGCCGACTCCAGCTCGTCAAACGCGCGACTGAGCGTCATCGCCGAATACCCGAGTTGCTGCGCCAAATCTGCCGCCGGCGGCACCTCGTGCCGCTCGTCCAGAAGTGCACGGATAAACGTGCCCTGCGTCGAGGGCCGGAACCGCGTCCGGCCCGCCGGCGCCCGCCGCATCCGTTCCCGCAGGTCGATCCCCAGCGCCGGCAGGTACATCTGGTTGCCCGGCACGACAAAGGGAACGCGCAACTGAATCAGCCGCTGCCGGTTGTACGCCGTGATCCACCCGCGCACGTAGATGATCGCACGATCGCACTTCGCTTCCGCATGCTCGACGTGCTTGCGGATCGTCGCCGGGGATTCCTCCGCGCTCGAATCGTCCATCATGAACAGGACGGCGCGATCAAGAAGCTGCCCTTCGAGGAACCGGTAACGCGCCGACAGAAACGGGGGCAGCCTGCCCGTACCGCGCCACGCCCGCACGCGCAGCACCACGCCCAGCACCCGGTGCAGGTACCGCGCGAGAGGCTCCCCAAGGTCAGCTGCCGCGCACTTTGACATCATCGTGCATTTTAACATCGACCATGTTATTGAGCAATATGATGTTATCGACGAGCCGCGATTCTCGCCCTTGATGACTCAATACTGCGGCGCTATCAAGGCAACCTTGCGCACACCCGAGCCGAATTGTATCACTGCGGGACAGCTACTGACCGAGGCTCAATCCCCGTTCCGCGCCGGAAATGCGTCCGCCATCCGCCTCAGATAGGCCTGCTGCTCCCCGATCTGCCGCTTGATTTGCTCCAGATCGATCTCTTCCGGCGCGAACCGCCGCTGCCGCCGGAAGTACTCGGCCGGCGCGATGCCCTCCGGCCGCACGTTGATCCGGTACCGCCGCCCGTCGAACACCTCGTACAGCGGGAAGATCCCGCTCCGCACCGCCAGCCGCACCAGCTCCACACTGTCGCCCGGCTCAGACTTCCACCCCGTCGGACACGGCGAGTGAATCAGCAGGAAGCGGAACCCCCGCTTGCCCAGCGCAGTCTGCACCTTCCGCGCGAAGTCCTCCCCGTGCGCCAGCGACAGCGTCGCTGCATACGGAATGTGGTGCGCCGCCATCACCCCCACGATGTCCTTCTTGCTTTCCCGCTTACCCTCCGGCGTCGTCGTCGTCCGCGCGCCGACCGGCGTCGCGCTGCTCCGCTGCCCCCCTGTGTTCCCGTAGATCTCGTTGTCGTAGCAGATGTAGATGATGTTCTC
>CAZNDQ010000389.1:0-4485 GCA_964571825.1 uncultured Planctomycetales bacterium
GATCCCGCGGTCAAGCCGGACGCGGTGGAAGACTGTGACAATCGGATCGATGACGATTGCGACGGACTGGTCGATGAGGAGGACCCGTCGTGCAGCGTGGACTGCCTATGCGGCGATCAGACGCGTGACGGGGTTGTCGAACTGCTGGATTTCTCCTTGTTCTCGGTGTGCTTCGGTGCGGCGGGAGCGACCGCGACGTGTCCGTTGGATCAGTTCGCCTGCGCGGACCTGAACGCAGACGGGATCGTCAACGGGGTGGATTTCCTAACGTTCTCAACGGTTTTCGGGCTGGTCGCGGAGGGGAGCCCGCCTTGGTGCTACGACGTGGACATGGACGGCTTCAATTCGGTGAGAATCGGCGGGTCGGACTGCGATGACCATGATCCGCTGGTGAACCCGGGCGCGGCGGAGGTATGCGACAACGGCGTCGACGACAACTGCAACGATCTGGTCGACGGCGATGATCCGCAGTGTCAGTAATCTCGTTCACGCAAGTGGTACGCCCACATCTGCGTACGTCGCGATGAGTTTGCGCGATTCCGCGCGCCAATTTCGTCCTGCGTGCGCCCGCCGCCAGCCCGCCATCGCCAGGGCCGCGCATCGCTGCGGGGCGTCCATCCACCGGGCGAGCCGCCGATGCCACTCGGCGGGATCGTTGTCGTCGATGAGGCATTCGGCGAGTTCGCCGCCCATCGGCTCGAGCATGGCCTCGCAGCGGGTGACGAGCGGGACGAGGCCGGCGGCCATGTAGTCGAACACCTTGGAAGGGATGTTGCAGACGCAGCGGCGCGGGTTGACCATGGCGAGGCCGAAGTGCCCGCCGATCAGCAGCCCCCCCGCTGCGGCGGGGTCGACCCAGCCGTGGACCGTCACCCGGCCCGCCAGGCCGCGTGCCTCAATCGCCCGGCGATACTCGCGCTCCAACTGCCCAGATTCGAACGGCCCCAGCACGTCGAACAACACCTCGCGTCCACCGCGCAGCAGCCGCTCCACCAGTTCGAGCATTTCCCATGGCCCGCGCGTCCAGTCGACGCCGCCGAGGTACTTGATGCGCCAGGGCGGAGCGAAGTGCGGCGCGAACGACTCCAGCATCGTCAGCGGATAGTTGTAGAGGACGAGCGGCGGGCGGGAGGTCAGTCCTGTGGCGGCGACGCGGCGGGCGGTGCCCGGGTCGGCGGTGATGACGAGATCGACCTGCGGCAGGTACTTGCGCTCCAGCCGCAGGTAGTAGCGAACGAAGAGCGGGTAGTTCCACGGGCGCACGTATCGCCGTGAAAGAAACGCATCGGGATAGTTCTCGTGCAGGTCGAGGATGATCCGCGCGCCGGTGGCGCGCCTCAGCGCACCGACGATCGGCAGCAGCTCCGGTGAATGGAGGTGGTAGATCGACGCGCCAACGGCGGCCGCCTCGCGGAGGATGAGCGACCGGCTCCGTACGCGCACCAGACGGTTTCGCGGCAGATCGACGGGGATGATCGTCAGTGGGAGCCCGGGGTTGGGGACGAACAGCGGGGCGATGAGGCGGACGTCGTAGCCGGCCTCGCCCAGCGAGCGGCACTCGCGGTGGACGACGCGGACGTCGAGCACCTTGTGCGTCGCGCTGAGATGGCAGACCACCGGCCGCGTCATAAGGCGCATCCCGCCAGGCCGCGCTAGGTCAGGTCGCACGCATCGCCGATCCCGTCGCCGTCCGTGTCGGCCTGATCCGGGTTCGCATCATTCGGGCAGTTGTCGGTGCAGTTCGTCGTCGCCCCGCCCGTGCACGGGTTGTTCCCGGCGCAGATGCCGTCCATGTCCGCGTCGTTGGTCGCGTCGTGCGGGCAGGGATCGCAGGCGTTGCCCATGCCGTCCATGTCGGCGTCGGTTTGCGAGGCGTTGAAGACGCCGGGGCAGTTGTCGCAGGCGTCGCCGAAACCGTCCATGTCGGTGTCCGCCTGATCGACGTTGCTCACCGTGCGGCAGTTGTCGGTGGCGTCGGGCACACCGTCGTTGTCGTCATCATCGTCGCAGGCGTCGCCTTCGCCGTCCATGTCCGTGTCCGTCTGGCCGGCGTTGGCGACGCTCGGGCAGTTGTCCACGTCGCCGCAGACGCCGTCGCTGTCGGCGTCGTTGTCCGGATCGTCGGGGCAGGCGTCGCAATCGTCGCCGATGCCGTCGCCGTCGCGGTCGCACTGCTCGCCGATGGCTTCGCCCGAATCATCCATCGTCAGGTCGCCGTCGCAATCCGTCGCTTCGGTGTGTGCGGCGTTGGCCATGTCCGGACAGTTGTCATTGCAGTCGGGCACATTGTCGCCGTCGGAGTCGGTTTCGGGCGTGCCGCAGCCGCACTCACCCGGCTCCTGCTTGTCGGGATCATCGGGGCAGGCATCGCAGGCGTCGCCGAAGCCGTCGCCGTCCATGTCCGCCTGATCCAGGTTGGGGTCGTTCGGGCAGTTGTCGCACGCATCGCCGAGCGTATCGCCGTCGGAGTCGACGAGTTCGTCGTCCGGGGGGACGACCTCCATGTCAGTGATGACGACCGGCATGGTGGGCAGATGGGTGAACGAACCGCCCTGATTCGAGACCGGCACCGCCTGGATCGTATCGACCACATCGAGACCGGACACGACCGAACCGAACACGGTGAATCCCGGCGGGTTCTGCGCCGGGTCGAAGCCGGGATTGTCGTCGGTGTTAACGTACCACTGGGCGCGGGCCGAGTTTGGATCGCTGGTGCGGGCCATGCCGATTGAGCCGCGCACGTTCAGCAGTCCGTTGTCCGACTCGCTCATGATCGGGTCGCGCTTCATCTTCTCCTCGAGCGAGGTGGTGAAGCCGCCGGTCTGGATGACGTTGAGTGCGGCGTCGACGCGGTGGAACAGGATCTGGCCGAGACCGTCGTCGCCGTCGTAGTAGCCGTCGACGACGTACTGGAGGAAGTTCTCGGTGGAGATGGGGGCCACATCAGGCCGCAGCTCGACCTCGAAGTCGCCCAGGGTGGTGCAGACGAGCACGCGCGGACGCGCGTCGGTTCCATCGACGCACAGGTCGCAGGCGTCGCCGATGCCGTCGAGGTCGGCGTCCGCCTGGTCGGCGTTGGCGACGCAGGGGCAGTTGTCGAGCGGATCGGGCTTGACGCCGTCGCCGTCGCTGTCGTCGGGGTCGCAGGCGTCGCCCTGCCCGTCGCCGTTGCAGTCGGCCTGGTTGGCGTTTTTGGTGCAGGGGCAGTTGTCGACATTGTCCATGACGCCGTCGCCGTCCGAGTCGTTGTTCGAATCGCAGTTGTCGCCCTGTCCGTCGCCGTTGCAGTCGCTCTGCGACGCATTGGCGTCATTCGGACAGTTGTCCACTTGCGAGCAGAGACCGTCCATGTCCGGGTCGGTCTGCTGGGGGTTGGTCTCGCAGGCGTCGCCGATGCCGTCCATGTCGCAGTCCCACTGGTCGGCATTGGCGTCGTCAACGCAGTTGTCGCACACGTCGTTGACGTTGTCGCCGTCGGTGTCGGTCAGGTCCGGATCGCAGCAGTCGCCGACGTTATCGCCGTCGGTGTCGGCCTGGTCGGGGTTGGCGACGTTGACGCAGTTGTCACAGGCGTCGCCGACGCCGTCGCCGTCGGCGTCGGCCTGATCGGCGTTGTCGGTGCACGGGCAATTGTCGAGGTGGTCGTTGACTCCGTCCATGTCCGAGTCGCTGGCGGTGTCGCAGGCGTCGCCGATGTCGTTGCCGTTGCAGTCGGCCTGATCGGCGTTGGGCGCGTTCGGGCAGTTGTCGCAGCCGTCGGCGATCCCGTCCGCATCCGCGTCGGCGTTGTCATCGAAGCCCGGGCAGGCATCGCAGACGTCGCCGACGCCGTCCATGTCCGCATCCGCCTGATCCATGTTCGAATCGTCGGGGCAGTTGTCACACACATCGCCGCGCCCGTCGCCGTCGGCGTCCGCCTGATCGGCGTTGGTAATATTCGGGCAGTTGTCGCAGGCGTTGGCGATGCCGTCCATGTCAGAATCCGCTTCCGTGTCGCAAACGTCGCCCTTGCCGTCGTTGTCGCAATCCTCCTGGCCGGGATTGGCGACGAGCGGGCAGTTGTCGACGTTGTCGCAGATGCCGTCGCCGTCGCTGTCGATCTCGCCGTCGTCGGGGTCGCAGGCGTCGCCCTCGCCGTCGCCGTTGCAGTCGGCCTGATCGGGGTTGGGGTTCGCCGGGCAGTTGTCCGACCCGTCGCACACGCCGTCCCCGTCCAGATCGTCGGCGCCGGCGTCCGGGTCGCAAACGTCGCCCATCCCGTCCATGTCGCAGTCGCTCTGGTCGGGGTTGGCGTCGCTCGGGCAGTTGTCGTCGCCGTCGCAGACGCCGTCGCCGTCGGCATCGCCCTCGCCCGCGTCGAGGTCGCAGGCATCGCCTTCGTCGTCGCCGTTGCAGTCAGCCTGATCGGGATTCGCCACGGCGGGGCAGTTGTCGCAGGCGTTGGCGACGCCATCCATGTCGGTGTCCGGGTCGGTGTCGCAGGCG
>CAZNDQ010000390.1:0-2888 GCA_964571825.1 uncultured Planctomycetales bacterium
GGGCGGTGACGCTGACGACGAACGACGCGACGCGGGCGCGGGCGCAGTTGCTGGTGACGCTGGACATCCGGGCGTTTTACGAGATGGAGCCGCTGGGGTCGTTGACGCTGCAGCCGCAGAAGGCGGGGCTGCCGGGCGAGCCGACGCTGAAGCTATTGCCGCTGACGGCGGAGCATCCGCTGGTGGTGCAGGAGCTGACGGCGGAGCGCGGGCTGGTGCGGGTGGAGAAGCGGATGTACGAGCGCGAGGGGCGGCGCGGGGAGGAGATCGTGATCTCGGCCGCGCCAAACGCGACGGGAAAGACGGTGCAAGATGCGCTGATCATCGGCTTTGCCGTCGGGCCGGACGCCAAGCGTGTGCGCGTGCCGGTGAAGCTGCCGCTATTGGGGGACGTGACGTACGAGCCGAAGATCCTGGCGCGGCCGATCGCTTCGCCGCGCGGGCACTTTCTCGGGAAGATCGAGATCAAGTCGACGGGGGGCGAACCGCTGGAGCTGATCCACGTGCGCAGCAGCGGACCGATCGAAGTGCAGACGCGGGCGAGCGTGGCAGAGCACGAGTATGAGATCGGCGTGCGGATCGCGGAGGATGCGCCGACGGGGCCGTTCGGGGCGACGGTGTCGGTGCTGACGGACGATGCGGGACAGCCGATGATCGAAGTGCCGGTGTTCGCCAACGCGCAGCCGTACGTGTACGTGATCCCGGCGGAGGTGCTGGTGACGCCGCAGCGGCCGGCGCGGGTGCGGCTGCTGTGGAACGAGCGTTATCCGATCCGACTCGGCGAATTCAAAGCGGACGATTCGCGGGTGACGGCGCGGGTGGAGCCGGGGCCGCCGGACCGCACGACCTCGCAGACGATGAGTACGGCGCAACTCGACATCGCGCTGGCGGCGGACGCGGCGGCGGGCGAGTTTCAGACAGTGTTGCGGGCGCAGACGGGGTGGGCGACGTTTGCGGAGGTGACGGTGCCGGTGTTCGTCCGCGCGCGATAGCGGGCGGGGTCAGGCGGGCGGCGGGGCGACGGCAGCGCCCTCGGGAAGCGGCTCGACGACGGTGTCCCAGCCCTGCGTGGTGGGAACCTTGAATTCACTGCCGGCGACGCCGGGGTTGAGTTCGAGCTTTTCGAAATCGACGGTGACGCGGTTGTCGTCGAGCTGGTCGGCGATGATGCGCACCGGCACGTCGAGGCGGTCGCTGATGTAGAGTTCGATGGTGCGGTACTTCTCGGCGAGTTCGGTGTCGGGGCGGGGGACGCAGTAGAGGTGCTTCGTGCCGGGCGGGTCGCCGGGCGCGGCCGCGCGCAGCTCGATCTCGAAACGGGCGAGCATTTCGTCCTTGCGCTGGCCGAAGGGGAGCGGGAACGGTCCCTTGCCGAGTTCGAAGGGGTTGATCTTCTCGCCGGGGCGGAGAATTTCGCGCCGGATGATCTGTTTAGTCAGTTCGCGGGCCTCGGTGTACCACAATCCGTCGAAGAGGTGCCACTCGCGGTGGTCGCTGATGACGCCGTCCTGGTCGACCTGGTCGAAGCGGACGAGGAACATGGCGTTGGGCTCCTGCTCCTTGTAGAAGAGCCGGCCGGTGCGGACGACCTTCTGTTCGAGGATGGTGTTGACGCTTTCGAGGCGGACATCGCTACGGATGTCCTTGATCTTCTCGCCGGCGCGCTGGAGGCGGTCGAGTACGTCCTCGGTCGAGGCGTTGGCCTGGGCGAACGAGGCAGCGGGCGCAGCGAGCAGGGCGGCCAGGGCGAGGGCGAATCGGAATCCGTTCATGCTTGAGGGTCCTTTCGTCGGTCGAGCATCAGGCGAACCACTCCGGCTGCATGGTACAGGCTATGGCGCCAGACCGCCGCTGTCGATGAGGCGGGTGCGCAGCTCGTCGAGCGAGCGGACGCGGAGGTCGGCCTGATCGGCGAAGGGCGGATCATGGGGTCCGTGGACGAGCAGGACGGTGGTGCAGCCGGCGGCGCGGCCGGCCTCGATGTCGAAGAGGTAGTCGCCGACGACCCAGGAATGGCCGGGGGCGACGGCCATCTGCGCGCAAAGGGCGAGGACCGGCGCGGGAGAGGGCTTGACGGCGCCGTCGTCGCGCGTGCGGACGGCGTCGAAGGACAGGCCGTGGCGGGCGAGGATCATCTCGACGGAGCGGCGGGAGTTGCGCGTGAGCAGGCTGGTGCGGAGGCGCTGTTCGGCGAGCCAGGCGAGCAGCGTCCGAGCGCCGGGGACGAGCGTGCAGTTGGCGGCGGCCTCTTCCTCATGGCGCAGCAGAACGGTCTCGGCGCGGCGGCGCTGGGCGGGAGACATCTTCTCCATCGCTTCCAGCAGCGGTACCCTGGGCATGTCGAGTTCGGCGCGGATGGCGTCGAAGTCGAGGCTGGAATCGACGAGCGTGCCGTCCATGTCGAAGATGACGCCGCGGACGGGCTGACTGGCGGCCATACGGTTTCCTTTTGCGTAGCCCTGTCCCCCCCATTCGGATCGAACCGCGCCTGCTCTATGTTAGACGGGCGAGGGGCTGTAGGATTCGACAAATCTTGCGGGAGTCACGTCCGTTGCAGTCGGGTGAGCGGCGATTGCGGGTGTTGCGGCTGGTGTACGCGGTGTCGCTGGGGGCGAGCGTGGTGCTGTCGCTCGTGCTGGCGGTGCGGAATGCGTACTGGCTGATCGCGGCGGCGGGGCTGGCGTACGTGGGCATCGGGGGCTGGGTGCTGGCGGGGTCGCGGGCGCGGCAGGGCCGGCCGGCAAACTGGCTGGCGAGCGTGGCGCTGCTGAACGCGCTGATCGTCGTGCCGGAACTCGGGCTGCGCGCGGCGGGCTTTCAGCACGAGAGCCGGGTGGAGTTCGGGTATCCGCGGCCGAGCGAGATGCTGGCGTATCGACCGGACCCGC
>CAZNDQ010000390.1:2898-4472 GCA_964571825.1 uncultured Planctomycetales bacterium
CCCGCAGCTTTTCTGGCGGTTGCCGGCGAACACGGAGAACACGAACTCGCTCGGGATGCCGGGGCCGCGCGACGTGGAGGTGCCCAAGCCGGCGGGCGTGTTCCGGCTGCTGTTCATCGGCGACTCGTGCACGTGGCACGGGTATCCGTGGTTCGTCGAGGAAGCGCTGAACAAGGGCAAGACGCGGGCGGACCTGACGTACGAGACGACGGTGCTGGCGGTGCCGGGCTACTCGTCGTATCAGGGGAGAGTGCTGGCGGATTTGTACGGGGCACAGTACGGCGCAGACCTGGCGTTCGTGTACTTCGGGTGGAATGACCACTGGCGGGCGTATGGGGGGACGGATGCGGAGAAAGCGCAGCGGCCGCAAGCGGTGCGGCCGGGGGCGATGTACGTCGTCTATCACCACAGCCGCATCTGGCAGCTTGTGCAGCGGGCGGTGGATTCGCTGCGGCCGGCGGAGGCGCCGAGCGGGAAGCTGCGCGTGCCGATCGAAGAGTATCGGGAAAACCTGCGGCACATCGGGAAGGTGCTGAGCGAGGCGGGGTCGCGGGTGGTGATGATCACGGCGCCGTCGGCGCACCCGGCGCGAGGGGTGGAGCCGCGGCTGATCGAGCTGGGATTTGCGCCGGACGCGGAGACGGCGATCCGGCTGCACCGCGAGTACAACGAAGTGGTGCGCGAGGTGGCGTACGGCGAGGGGTGGGTGCTGCTGGACCTGGAGCAGATGTATGCGCGGCGCGGCGATCTGGACGCCGTGTTCATGGACGACGGGATTCACTTTCAACAGTCGTGGCTGCCGGAGGTGGCGATTCAAATCCGCGATTTTCTGCAGGCGCGGCGGCTGCTGCCGGAGTAGCGGCGCAAGTAATGTAGACTGATGCGAGAGGCGATCGGACAGGATGGGGTGGGCGCGGGGCCGACAGGACAGCGCGGCGGCTGGGTGACGGCGCCGCTGCTGGCGCCGGCGATCGGGCTGATGGTGGGGATCATCGTGCAGGCGCGGCTGGCGGCGCCGTGGGCAGTGCACGGCGCGGTGTTTGCGGTGGCCGTGGCGTGGATGGTGTTGCGGCGCGAATCAGTACGGGTGCGGCGGGTTGCGCTGGGATTCGCGGCGGCGGCGTGCGGGATGGCGCTGTTTGCGGCGGATCAGCAGGCGGCAGCGCGCGATCACGTGGTCCACTACGCCGGCGAGGAGCCGGTGCGGGTGCGAATGCGCGGAACGGTGGTGGCGGCGCCGACGATCTCGCGGTCGCCGCAGGGGATGTTTTATGCGTGGTCGGCGGATCAGTTTCGCTCGCGGCTGGTGCTTGAGTCGCGCGAGATTTTCACGGCGCGGGGCTGGCGGCCGATGCGCGGGCTGGTGAGCGTGAGCGTCGGCGAGCCGGTGCTGCACGTCGGGGCGGGGCAGAACGTAGAGCTGTCGGGGCGGCTGGCGCGGCCGCGGCCGCCGAGCAATCCGGGCGAGACGGACTGGCGGCGCGTGGCGCGGCTTCAGGGCGTGTACGCGCAGTTGGTGTGTTCGTCGGCTGAGTCGGTGCGGGTGCGGCCGGATGAGGCGGCGGCGCCGGGGC
>CAZNDQ010000391.1:0-4441 GCA_964571825.1 uncultured Planctomycetales bacterium
CGCGCAGCACCGGCCGCGACGCCTTGGGCAGCGCCAGCAACACCGTCCCCACCAGAATCAGAAAGAGGAAACTCCCCGCCAGCAGCCGCGCCGGCTGAACCTGCCGGTCCACCAGCTTTACGTTCGCGTGCGCCAGCTCCAGCACCAGCCGCACGACAATCAGCAACTGGATCGTCGTCAGGTGTACGCCGTCTTGTGCGAAGATCGACGCTCCGTGCGACCACATCCCGTGCGCGACAACCAGCCCGCCGATGACGAGGAGCGAATGATCCACCGGATGCAGCCGCACCTCGGCCGCCCGTTTGCGCGCCAGCGCCGTCACGGTGATCCGCTTGAGCGCGAACGCCAGAACCGCCAGCCACTGCATGCAGCGCAGCAGTTGCGGCGATAACCACGCCGCCGGCGGCTCGTCGAAGCCGTAAACGATTGCCAGCGACGCCGTCGCCGCGCCCGACCCGAGCACGAGGAGCACGGTCAGGATCAGCACCGTCCAGTCGCGCCATGTGCGGCCCGACGCGCGCAGCAACGTGTGCATGCGCGGCGCAGCGCCGTCTGTCTCGCGTTCCGAGATCATCGGGACTCCGTCGGCGCGCCGCCCCCGACCGCGCCGCTCGGACAGCCTTATAAGTGCAGTTCTATCCCGCGTCGAGCAGCGCCGTCACCCCGCGGTAGCGCCGCAGCAGCTCCGCGCGAAGCGCCGCATGCTCCGCCCGCAGCAGCCCCCCCTTCGCCGCCGCGATCGTTTCCGCGTCGCGCCGCGCCAACCGCAACAGGTCAAAGTCGTCCGGCAGGCGCGCCACGCGCAGCCCGGCGTCGCCGTGCTGCCGCGCTCCCAGCAGCTCGCCCGGCCCGCGCTGCCGCAGGTCCTCTTCGGCGATGACGAACCCATCCTGTGTCCGCGCCAGCACCCCCAAGCGTCGCATCGCCCCCTCCCCCCGGGCGTCGCTCATCAGCAGACACACTCCCCCGTGCTCACCGCGCCCGATGCGCCCGCGGAGCTGGTGAAGCTGCGAGAGCCCGTACCGCTCGGCGTGCTGCACGACCATCACCGTCGCGTTCGGCACGTCCACGCCCACCTCGATCACCGTCGTCGAGACCAGCGCCTGCACCCGCCCGGATGCGAAGGCCCGCATCACCTCCGCCTTTTCTTCCGCCCGCATGCGCCCGTGCAGCAGACCGACGCGGAAGCCGCGCAGCGCGCCGGCCTCCAGCTCCTGCGCCTCGCGCGTCGCCGCGCGCAGCGGCAGCGCGTCACTCTCCTCGACGAGCGGGTAGACGATGTAGGCCTGGCGTCCGGCCGCCAGCCGCTCGCGCACGAACTGCCACGCCTCGCCCGTCTGCTCGCGGCGCACGATGCGCGTCTGCACCGGCCGGCGGCCCGGCGGCAGCTCGTCGAGGATCGACACGTCCAGGTCGCCGAATGCTGTCATCGCCAGACTGCGCGGGATCGGTGTCGCCGACATCACCAGGTAATGCGGCTCGCGCCCCTTGCGCCGCAGCACCATCCGCTGCCGCACGCCGAACTTGTGCTGCTCGTCGATCACCACCAGCCCCAGGGACGGAAACCGCACGTCGCGCTCGAGCAGCGCGTGCGTCCCGACCGCCAGGTCCACCTCGCCCAGCGCGATCCGCCGCCGCAGCCGCTCCCGTTCCGTCTTGCTCGACCCGCCGACGACCAGCGCGGTGCGCACCCGTGCGCCCGCGAGGTAATGCTGCACGTTGGCGAAATGTTGCCGCGCGAGCGTCTCGGTCGGCGCCATGATCACCGCCTGATGACCACCCGCAATCACCGCCAGCGCCGCGTACACCGCCACGGCCGTCTTGCCCGCGCCCACGTCGCCCTGCAACAAGCGATTCATCGGCGCCGGCCGCCCCAGATCGGCCGCGATCTCGCGCACCACCCGGTTCTGCGCCGCCGTGAAGGCGAACTTCAGCCGCCCGCGGATGCGCCGATCGACTTCGGGCGTTACCTGGATCGGCACCCCATTCGTGCTCTGCGTCCGCTGCCGCCG
The DNA here is from genome assembly GCA_964571825.1 of uncultured Planctomycetales bacterium. Lineage (GTDB taxonomy): Bacteria > Planctomycetota > Phycisphaerae > UBA1845 > CAZNDQ01. The sequence goes on from CAZNDQ010000391.1 coordinate 2,013, forward strand.
CTTGAGCGCCGCCGCCAACTGCCCCAGCAGCAGTTCGTCATACGCCAGCCGTCGCCGCGCCGTCTCCGCGTCGCCGTCGCGCCGCGGTTGGTGAATCCGCTCGTACGCCCCGCGCCGCGTCGCCAGCTTCCGTTCGCGCAGCCACTCGCGCGGATAGAACTCGCCCAACGCCTCGGCCACGCGCGGCAGCGCCGCCGCCACCCACGTGCCGATCTGCCGCGACGTCACCTCCCCGCCCGCGTGATACACCGGCTCGAACCGCTTCGTCCGGTCCTCGCGCTGCGTCTCGTCCGTCACCCACTCCATCCGCGGGTTGACCATCGCCGGATAGCCGTCGTGAAGCGTCACCTTGCCCACCAGCCGCAGCCGGTCGCCCAGGTTCAGCTTCTCCAGCAGATACGCCGACTCGAACCAGCGCACGATGAGTTCTCCCGAATCGTCCTCGATCAGCCCGACGAGCGGCGCGCGCCGGCTCCGCCGCGGCACGCGCACGTCCGTCAGCGTGCCGATCACCGTCGGCGTCTCACCGGGAAGGATTTGTGCGATCGGTTCGCTCGGCGTTTCCACGCCATAGCGGAATGGGAAATGGTCGATCAGGTCGCGGACCGTGCGGATGCCCAGTTCGGCGAGCTGCACGGCGCGTCGGGGCCCCACGCCGCGCACGTACTGCACCGGCCCGTCCAGATCGAGTCGGGAATCCGCGCGTCCGTCCGGCCGCGCGGGGCTCGACCCGTACGCGGCTCGCCCCGGCGCCCCCACACGCGCAGCGGCCGCGCCGGACGCGCTGCGCTGTCGCGCCGACGTCAATACGCCGACGGAATGACCAGCTTGGTCCCGACGAAGATCTTGTTCGGATCCTGAATCTTGTCGCGGTTGGCTTCGTAAATCAGCCGCCATTTCGACGCGTCGCCGTTGTAGTGAGCGCGGGCGATGCTGTACAGCGTGTCCTTGCGCTTGACGACGTACATTGTGCCGCCGCCGCTGCTCCCGCCGCTTGTACCCGCACTGTACCCACTGTCGTAACCCGACGTCGCGGCGCCGCTGTCACCGCTGCCACCGTAGGTTGCGCCGCTGTCGTACGTCCCGTACGGGTCGTTGTATCCCGCGTCCGGAGCGAGCACGTCACCGCTCGCCGTCGAACTCTGCATGTCCGATTCCGGCGGCTTCTTCTCGTTGCAGCCCGCAACGAACAGTGCCGTCGCAATCAACGCCAATACCCGCACCGCGCCTCGCGTCATGACGCATCTCCTCAAGAAATGAACAGGGGATGTTCTTCCACTCAGCCGCGCATGATATGAGGATAGGTAAGATCGTGTCAATTCAATTCGGCGATTGGGTGGCACTTTGCCCGAGTGCCGTGTCGATCGCCCGCTGCAGCGCGCCCGCACTCCGCGCCGGCGCGACGGCGAACAGCACCGCGCCGCTGATCGGCACCGCCAGCGCGGCCCCCTCACGGCCAAGCGTCTCCGGCTGGCCGAAGCAGTTTCGCCACTCCACGTCCGCCGGAACGTTGGGCAGCCGGTAGATCCCCGGCGCCAGCCCGAACGGCCGCCACAGCATACACACCAGGCTCCCATCCCCCCGCCGCCACGACACCGACCGCGCCTCCTGCCCGCCGTCGACCCACTCTGCCGGCGTCGCCTCGGCCAGCAACTCCGCCAGATGGTCGATCGCCGCCACCACCGGCCGCGCGCCGCCGTCCGCCCCCGTCAGCGTCGCCGCCAGCCCGATTCGCTCGTACCCGTACCACCAGCGAATGACGATCGCCCGCACCAGCTCCGAGCTGCTCAGCAGCGGATCGCCCACGACGCGCCCCGACTCCCCGCCGCGCCGCTCGCGCTGCACCTGTTCCGCCAGTTCGTCCGCCGACGCACACGTCTCCACCGACAGCGTCGTGTCCCACAGCGGCCGACCCGCCGACGCTCCGCCCGCTCCCGCCAGCGACTCGAACAGCGCCTCCGCGTCCTCCGGCACGCCGCTCGTCCGGACCTCGAACACCACCGGACGGCCCGCCGGCACCGACGCCAGCCGCGCCGACAATCCGGGGATTGCCGCCTCCACATTGTCGCCGCTCGGCGGCACCCAGAGCGCCTCCCGCGCGCCCAGCAGCACCGGCACCAGATCCTCACGCGCGGCGACGGCCTCTGGCCAAATCGCGCCGCCCTGCGGGTCGATCCGCTCCGGCCCCACCTCGGCCAACACCCCGGCCGGCAGCGGGCCCGGCGGCGGACGTCCCGTCGCCGGCAGCACCACACCCAGTCCGAGCCCTGCGGCCGTCTCAAGCCCGGCGGCGCCGCCGCCGTCCAGCCGCACCCAGGAGAACCCGATCCGCGGAAACACGGCCGACACCTCGCCGCCCCCCGCTCCGACACGCAGCCCGGAGGGACAGCGCGGCGCACCTGCGGGGCTCCCCACCGCGAACGACCGCG
>CAZNDQ010000392.1:0-4441 GCA_964571825.1 uncultured Planctomycetales bacterium
CGGCCGTTGCGCGCGCCGAAGACCTCGAAGCCGTTGCGCTCCAGCCAAAGCGAGATCACCCTGAGCAGGTGAGCGTCATCCTCTGCCACGACGATTCGCATGCGTTGCTCCGCCTCTCCCGCGCGGCACCGGCCCGGCTACTCCGCGCCGGTACCGACGGCCTCCTGGGCCCGCGCTCCGGTGCGCGTGACCTCCCCGACTTCGTACACCGGCAGCGTCACCGTAAACGTCGAGCCCTGACCCGGCGCGCTCGTCACGGCGATGTCGCCGCCGTGCAGCCGCACGATTTGCCGCGCCGTGGCCAGACCCAGACCCGTGCCCGGGATGTTCTGGACGTCTTCACTCTGGGAGCGGTAGAACTTCTCGAACACCTTGTCCAGCTCTTCCGCCGCGATTCCCATCCCCGTGTCCGAGACCGACACCACCATGTGGCGGCCCTGCGTCTCGCACTCGACCTTCACCGAAGCGCCCTTCGGGCTGTACTTGATCGCATTGCCCAGCAGGTTGTTCATCACCACTGCCAGACGATCTTTGTCGCCCTGAATTTTCGGCACCTTCGGCGGCAGCTTCAGACTCAGTTCGATGCCCTTCTCGTCCGCCGTCGCCTGCTGGTCCAGCACCGACTGCGACAGCAGTTTGGCAAAATCCACCAGCGAGAGCCGCAGCCGCGCCGTGCCCACCTCGAGTTGCGAGGCCGTCAACACCTCCTCTACCAGCCGGCCCAGCCGCCGCGCCTCCGAGTTGATCACGTTCAGACACTCGCGCTGCGCATCCCGGTCCTCCAGAATGTCCTCCATCAGCGTCTCGGTATACGCCCGGATGTTGCTCAGCGGCGTTCGGAACTCGTGCGTCATCTGGTGCAGAAACTCATCACGCGCCTTCTCCGCCTGCTTCTGCTGGCTCGCGTCGTGCAGCACAAGCATCGTGCCCCGCGGGCCCTTTTCCGATGCGGGATGCACGACCGTGATCGCCAGCGTCGTCGAGATCCCCGCATGCTCCAGGGTGTGATAGACCGTCACGCGCTGGTTCCGCGACTGCGCCGAGGTCAGACGGGCGATCACCTCATTGAGTTCCCCGTCGCGGCTGAGGCCCGTCGCCGGCTTGCCTACCGGGTCGTCCGTCGCCGCCAGCGCCAGCGTCCGGCAGGCGCGGTTGATCAGGCTCACCTGGCCGAACTCGTCCACCAGCAATACGCCGTCCGGCATCCAGTCGATCAGTTCGCGGACCTGCCCGGCGTCGCGCGAACTCAGCGCCTCCGCCAGCCGTTTCCGGCTGTCCTCGGCGCACACCGCGCTGCGCAGCTCTTCCGCCAGATCGATCAGACGATTCCATGCGTTCGTTACCGGGCTCGGCAGTCCGTCGATGCCCAGCTCATGCAGTTGGGTCGCCAGGCCCGTCTCCGGCAGTGACAACAGCCGGTCGCGCACCCGCGACAAAGGTCGCATCGACCGCCGGAAAAAGTGATACGCCCCCAGCAGCAGCGCCAGAGATACGAGCGCCGGCGGACCAAGGCTGCGCGAGAGCAACGCGGCGCTCAGACCCAGGTCCGCGGTCGAATAACCCGCGTGAACGGCGCCGTGCGTCGAATTCATCTCGTCTGTCACCGGAGCCGAGAGCGCAATGATCTCCTCACCATTTACGTTTGTTTGTCTCGGCGGCCCGTGCGTCACCAGAGTCGGCGCCAACGGGATACGGTCGGCAAGCGCCCAGCGCTGCCCAACCTCTGTCGGCTCGGCGCTCGCCAGTACCTGACCCTGCGCGTCTACGAATACGCAGTATTCCAACCCGTATTGCGCCGCCAGGTCGGCCAGCGAGACATTCATCGCCGCCGGGCTGTCGGACGGCATGTGCGACGCCTGTTCCGCCGCGTATTGCACGGCCTGCAACCGGCTCATCAGTCGTTCCTGGCGAAGCAGTTCGGCGTGCGATCGCGCGCCGGCGACGCCCACCAGCAGCAGCCCGGCGACGAAGATGGCCACGAGTGCCAGACCCCAGCACTGTGAAATCTCGTCGCGGCGCAGCAAGTCGCGCGGCCGGCGCAGCGACTCGCGGGCTTGTGCTCCGTTTGACTGCAACGATGACTCCCCCGTTGCCCGCCCGCCGGCGGCCGCATTGCGGACCCTGGGCGCTCTCCGCCGGACCTGAGCCCGGGCGGATCGCTCCCTTCTGGCAGACACCCGCGGCGCCGGGTTTCCCCCGCATCATCGACCGCGCCGCGCGCACACTTGACGGTCCCGACCGGCCGGCGTGAGCAAATCCCTGTAAGACCTGACATTACGCGCTTATGGGGAGTACGAACGATTCCGGACGCGAGGCCGGAACCGGTTGGACCCGACTGCGTCCGAATCGGCTGACCTCCTTGCGCTCGGTGAGATCGGATGGTTCCCGCGAGCGCGTTCGGCGACCGGTAATCGTGCGTCGCCGCGCCGTGCTGCGGCAGCTATCCTGCGCGGCAGGAAAGTTCCGAAAAAAAGTCCCGCCTCGACCATTGTCGAGACGGGACGCGGCATCCACCGTTGCTCGTCGGTTCGATCGTCGGCTACCGGCTACCCGTTGGCTGTGGCTCCGGGGCCTGCTCGCGCTCTTCCCGCAGCACCGCCTTGCGCGAGAGTTTCACTCGCCCCTGGTCGTCGATCAGGATCACCTTGACGCGGATCCGATCGCCGATGTTCACCACGTCGGTCGGGCTCTTCACGAAGCCGTCCGCCAGCTCGCTGACGTGACACAGCCCCTCCGTCCCCGGCACGATCTCGATGAACGCGCCGAAGTCCTTGATGCTCGTCACCCGGCCGTTGTAGATCGCGCCGACTTTCGCCTCCTCCGTCACAGCCTGCACCATGGCCATCGCCGCCTCGGCACCGGCCGCGCTGAGGCTCGACACCACTACGGTCCCGTCGTCCTCGATCTCCACGCGGGCACCCGTGTCCGCCTCGATCTGCTTGACGCCCTTGCCGCCCGGACCGATCAGCTTGCCGATCTTGTCCACCGCGATCTTCGTGATCAGGATGCGCGGCGCATACTCGCTGATGCTCCGCCGCGGCCGCGGGATCGCCTCCAGCATCTTCCGCAGGATATGCTTGCGCGCGTCCTTCGCCGCTGCAAACGTCTCCCGGATGATCTCGTGCGACAGACACCGCGTCTTCAGATCGAGTTGGATCGCCGTGATCCCTCGCCCCGAACCCGCCACCTTGAAGTCCATGTCGCCGAAGTGGTCCTCCTCGCCGATGATGTCGGTGAAGAGAACGTACTCGCTCCCCTCTTGCACCAGCCCGATCGAAATCCCCGCTACCGGCTGCGTGATCGGCACTCCCGCATCCATCAGCGCCAACGTCCCCCCGCACACGCTCGCCATCGAGCTGCTGCCGTTCGACTCCATGATGTCCGAGTTCAACCGGATCGTGTACGGAAAGTTCTCCGGCAGCGGCAGCACTGCTTCCAGCGCCCGCTCCGCCAGTGCGCCGTGGCCGATTTCACGCCGGCCCGGACCCATAATCCGCCGCGCCTCGCCCACGCAGAACGGCGGGAACGAATAGTGCAACATGAACTTCTTGCTGTATTCTTCGGTCAGGCCGTCCACAATCTGCTCGTCGCGCGGCGTGCCCAGCGTCGTCGTCACCAGCGCCTGCGTTTCTCCGCGCGTGAACAACGCCGACCCGTGCACCCGCGGCAGCACCCCCACCTGACACGTCAACTCGCGGATGTCACCCAGCCCCCGCCCGTCTGATCGTTTCTTTTCCTTCAGAATCAGCTCCCGCACGATCTTCTCTTCCAACTCGTGCAGCACTTCCTTCACCTGATCCGGCGTGTACTCCGGCTCCTCCGCCTCCGCAGGCGAAAACGCCTCGACCGCCTCGTCGTAAAGCTGTTTGATCGCCTCCTGCCGCTCCAGTTTGCCCGCGATCAGCCGCTTTTCCCGCAGCGGCCCCGCATACCGCTCGCGCACCGCATTGATCAATTTCTCCTGCGGCGCCGGCGGCTCCCACGTCTTCTCCCGCCCGGCCTTCGATCGCAGCTCGTCAATCAGATCGCAGATCGTGCGAATGCCCTCGTGGCCGAACTCGATCGCGCCCAGTACCACGTCCTCGGGCAGCTCGTGCGCGCCCACCTCGATCATGTTGATCCCGTCACGATAACCCGAGAGCAGAAGGTCCAGGTCGCTGTACTCCATCTGTGCGTGCGTCGGGAAAAGCACGAACTCGCCGTCCACACGCGCCACGCGCACTGATGCCTGCGGCCCGTCGCACGGCGCGTTCGAAATCGTCACCGCCGCCGACGCGCCGTTCATCGCGATCACGTCCGGCTCGTGCTCCAGGTCCGCCGCCAGCACCATGCACTGAATCTGGATCTCGTCCTTGAAGCCCTTGGGAAATGCCGGGCGCAGCGGCCGGTCGATCATCCGCATCGTCAGGATTTCCTTGTTCGTCGGACGGCCCTCACGCTT
>CAZNDQ010000393.1:0-4429 GCA_964571825.1 uncultured Planctomycetales bacterium
CGAGGTGGCGCTGGGCGGGCGGATCACACGCCCGGCGGCGTTCATTTTCCTCGGGATGGCGGCGATGCAGTCGCCCACCACGTTTTCACTGGGGTTCTTTTCGCTGCCAGCGGTGTTCGCGCAAATGCCTGGCGGGCGGTGGGTTGGGTTCATCTGGTACGCGGCGCTGTTCCTGGCGGCGATCACGAGCTCAGTCTCGATGCTGCAGCCGGCGATCGCGTTTTTGGAAGAGGGATTCGGGCTGAAGCGGCGGAGTTCGGTGGCGCTGCTGGGGCTGCTGACGGCGCTGGGGGCGCTGATGGTGACGCATTTCAGCAAGGGCCTGGTGGCGCTGGACATGCTGGATATTTGGGTAGGCAATCTGTGCATCTTTGTGCTGGCGACGGTGACGGTATTGCTGTTTTCGTGGGTGATCGGCGCGGAGCGCGGGCGGCAACTGGCGAACGAGGGAGCGCATCTGAAGCTGCCGCGCATCTTCGGGTTCGTGGTGAAGTACGTGTCACCGGTCTATCTGTTGGCGATCTTCGTGTTCTGGTCGGTGCAGACCGCGCCGACGAAGGTGCGTGAGGTCCTGGCAAACGATACTGCGCTGTTCACGGTGCTGTTTGCCGGGCTGATGCTGCTGTTTTTCGTCGTGCTGGTGGGGCTGGCGAATGCGCGGTGGACTGCCGAGGGACGTGATCCGCATCGAGGTGCACCATGACGACGGTGGGATGGATGTTGATGCTGACGTCGGTCAGCTTCGTGCTGTTGCTCACGGTGTACTGCTTCTACAAGGTGCTGACGACGCCGGATGACGGGCAGCAGATCCACGGGCCGCTGGACATCAAGCCGGACGACATCGAGCGCGACCGGCCGGGGCGGAAGCAGAGCTGAGCGGGGCGAGGCGGCGGGGTACGGTCTCGCCTATGATTCAGGACAACCCAGGCCATGTTGTCATTGCGTTCGTGATGGCTGCGTCTGTCGGAGGATTCAGAGCGTGATTTACCGCGTACCTTTGGTGTTCACTCCGCAACCGGAAGGGGGGTATGCCGTTTCTTCTCCGGTTTTGCCGGAACTCGTCACCGAGGGCGATACACTGGAGGAGGCACAGGCCAGCGTCAGCGACGCGTTCGAGGCGGTCGTGGAGTTGTATGCCGACCAGGGACGCCCTCTGCCAGCGAGCATTTCCCTGCCAGTCCAAGGCGAGGTGATCTGGACCGAAGCGTTGGTAGGGCGACCATGAATTACCGGGAGGTCGCGCGGAAGTTGGCGGCCCTTGGCTGCGAGGAGATTCCGCGCAGGGGCGGGTGATCGCATCGCAAATGGAGCAATCCAGCGACGAACCGCTCGACGGTCGTGCCAGACTGGGGCGGCCGAGACTTGAAGATAGGTACAGTCCGGGGAGCCGTTCGTCAGCTGGGAATTGACTGGTCGGCGTTCGATCACGCATGATCCGGGGTCGGATGACACGTCTGCTGCATCGGTGGGCCGCCGCCGGCTCCGAGCGACGAACATAGCATAGGCGCCATGCGACTACCAGCGATTCAGGGCGTCACTGATCGTCGCATCCTCGTGGAGTATCGCGTGGATTTTGATTGCGACGCACGTCCGGGAGAGGCTGTGCTTCTCGCGCGCACAGGCGAAAAGAATCCCCAGCCTTGACTGCGGCCACTGATACCTATATACTCTAGGTATGCCAACTGCGAAATCGAATCGGCGCCATGGCGTCGGTCTGGACGCACTTGTCCTGGCGGTGCTCGCGCGCGAACCGGCTCATGGCTACGCCATCCTCCAATCGCTGCGCCTTGCGAGCGACAGCGTCTTCGATCTTCCCGAAGGGACGTTGTATCCAATCCTTCATCGCCTGGAAGGGCAGGGACTCGTGCGCGCCCGGTGGCAGTCCGTTGCCGGACGTGAGCGCAAAGTCTATGCGCTGACGAAGGCCGGCCACGCTGCAATCGAAGCCGAGCGCGCCGACTGGCGACGATATGCTCAGGCAGTGATTCAAGTACTCGGAGGTGCCCCATGTCCACCGACGTCGACACCTACGTGGCAGAGCTGCAACGCCTTCTCGGCAGCAGTGCCGCGGCCGATTCCGTAATCCGCGAAGCCCGCGGTCACCTGGAGGACAAGGTCGCGGCGCTGGTGCGCAGCGGCATGCCTCCGGCCGAGGCGGCACACGAAGCCGTGGCGGCGTTCGGCGATGCGGGTGCATTCGCATTCGCAGCGTTGGCCAGCGGCAGTCTCGATGCCGCGCCGCCGAAATTTCTCCGCCGGTTGATGCTGGCAGGGACAGCGCTGACTTGCCTCGTGGCGGGCGCTTTGTTCGCCGGCATTGTCCTCACCGCGCTGTTCGGGGGGGAGGGGGAGTCACCCGTTGCGCTGGCGGTCATCGGCGGCGGCGCGGCGGTGGCCCTTCTGCACGCCGTTGGTTTCGGGTACTTGCTTCTGCGACGCCGGAAGCACTGGCTGTTCCGCGGTGGCGTGTTTCTGGGCGGGATCGGGCTGCTGGCAGCGAGCGGCGCTGCGGTTCTCGGGGGTGAGCTGGATGACTCGCCGGGCAGCATGCTGCTGGGACTGCTGCTCGCGGCGCAGGGTGCCGCGGCGTTGCTGACCGTGGCGTTTCCGCAGTTGGTTCCGCAGCGCCCCTTGCGCGCATGAGCGTCTTCGTCAAGCTTGCAACCGGATTGCCGATTATCTGCCGGCATCGTGCAGGTGTGTGCTGAAATGGCGCGGGACAGCTACCGAACAACGGGTGTAAAAGCAGTGACGGTGAGGTCGAGCTGATTGAGGAGCGTGGTGGCGCGGCGGAGATCTTGCCGGGCGGAGAAGGCGCCTTCGATGCGCGAGGGGCCGAAGGGCGCCGGCGGCTCGCCGAGCGCGGCGGACGGCTCGAGCCGGCCGGCTTCGAGCATCCCGGTCAGCGTGCCGGCGCGGCGGTCTTCCTGGAAGGAGACGAAGCCGTTGCCGCGATAGACGACGCCGTAGGGGCCGCTGCGGATGAGATAGGTGATCGTCGCATTGAGCATGCTGGACTCGGCATTGGTGAGTCCGGGGATGGGTTTCCAAAAAGCCTCAAGGCGGACGATCTGGGTGATCGACTCGCCGGGGACTTCGCGGCTGGGCAGGTCGCGGCGGAGAATGACGCGCACGGTGCCACCGGAGTCGACGAGGTACCACGCTTCGTCGAAGTCCTGGTAAAGCGTTCGCGGGGCGGCGGGGTCGGCGTAGTCGATAATGCGGAGCTGCGGCGGCGCGGGCATACAGGCGGCAAGCGGCAGCAGCGGCGGGCCTACAACAAGGCAGAGCACAGCGCAGCGGGCGGCGCGCGAACGAGCGGCGGCAACACGCGGGTCGCGGAACACGGGGGGATGTTAACGTGTCCGGCGCGCGGGGCCAAACGCGGTTTTCATTCGTTTTGATAGGTCCGTACAGGGACTTTTCCGGGCGGCGCGTTGCACTATAATCGCGTCGTTGCCGGCGGCGGGCGCGGCGCGAGCGCAGCGCCGATCGCCGGACAGGGGACACTGATGACCGGCCTCGGCGTCGTATCGTTTCTCAACGCGCGGCCGCTCTTCGACAGCCTCGTGACCTGCCCGGAAGTGGCGCTGCGGTATGCGGTGCCGTCGGCGCTGGAGGCGCTGCTGGTCGGCGGCGAGGTGGACGCGGCGCTGCTGCCGGTCGTCGACTGCCGGCGGCACCGCGGGCAGTTCGAGTTCGTTTCGGATGCGGGGATCGCCTGCGACGGCGAGACGATGACGGTACGCGTGTTTCTCCGCGCGGCGCCGCAGGACGTTGACGTGCTCTACGTGGACAGCGACTCGCACACGTCGATCGTGTTGGCGCAGGTGATCTGGCGGAAGCAGTTCGCGCGGGCGCCGACGCTACGGCGGGCAGCGGAGGGGCCGCTGCCGGAGGATTGCCGGGCGGTGCTGCTGATCGGGGACAAGGTGGTGACCCGGCCGCCGGAGAGATTCGCGCGGCAGCTTGATCTGGGCGCGGCGTGGAAGGATCTGACGGGGCTGCCGTTCGTCTTTGCGGCCTGGGCAGCGCCGAGCGGGGCGGATCACACGGCGCTCGGCCGGTTGCTGGAGTCGGCGCGGGACGCGGGGATGCGGGAGATTCCGAGGCTGGCGCGTGAGGCAGGACCGCGGCACGGCTGGCCGCCGGCGCTGGCGGAGGAGTATCTGGGGCGGCGACTGCGATTTGTGCTGGGGGCGGAGTATTGGCGCGGGATGGAGCTGTTCCTGGAGCTGGCGGAGCGCGAGGGGCTGCTGGAGCCGGCGAGCGCGGAGCCGGCCAGCGTTCACGTGTAGGCGGCAGGCGGGATCGGCGAATGACGACGCTGACGGCGAATACGGAACCGACGGCGAGTGAGATCGGCACGCGGTATCGGCGCGTGTCGTTGCCGCGGATTACCCCGGCCGAGGCGCGGGAGATGTACCGC
>CAZNDQ010000394.1:0-4429 GCA_964571825.1 uncultured Planctomycetales bacterium
ACACTTCCCCAACTTGCATGACTCAATCCGCGCCACAGTCTGACCCCGGCCCGCTCCACGAGTCCGACCTCCTCGCCGACCCGATCGCCCAGTTCTCGCGCTGGCTCGACGACGCCATCGCCGCCGCCCTCCCCGAGCCCACCGCCATGTCCGTCGCCTCCGTCGCCCCCGACGGCTCTCCCTCCTCGCGCATGGTCCTGCTCAAGGGCCACGACGCCCGCGGCTTCGTCTTCCACACCAACTACAACAGCCGCAAGGCGCGCGAACTCGCCGCCAATCCCCGCGCCGCCCTGCTTTTCCACTGGGTCGAATTGCACCGCCAGGTCCGCATCGAAGGCACCGTCGAGCACGCCTCCGCCGCCGAGTCCGACGCCTACTTCGCCACCCGCCCGCGCGACCGCCAGATCGGCGCCTGGGCCTCGCCGCAGAGCGATGTCGTCACCAGCCGCCAGGCCCTCGACCAGTCCTACGCCGAATATGAAGAGCGCTTCCGCGATATGCCCGTCCCGCGCCCCCCGCACTGGGGCGGCCTGCGCCTCGTCCCCCACAGCATCGAGTTCTGGCAGGGCCGCCCTGGCCGCCTCCACGACCGCCTCCGCTACCGCCGCACGGCCGCCGGCGCCTGGACGCTCGAACGACTCGCCCCCTGAACCCCGCGCATTCGCGCCAACTCCGCCTCTGCCGCGATGAACCCGAACGCCGGCCAGTTCTCTCCCGCCACGATGCGCTCATACACCGCCCGCGCCTGCTCCTCCCGGCCGTTGACGAAGTACCACGTCGCCAGCCCGTTGCACTCGGCCGCGTCCGCGACCGCCCCGCGCCCACTCTCCTCTGCACACAATTCCTCCGCCGCCAACTCCCCCATGTACAGCCGCACGCAGCGCAGATACGCCTCGTTCTCGATCATCTCCCAGCCCGGGTCCACCGTCCGCAACACGCGCTGCGCTTCCTCCTCCCGGCCCAGCCGCCGCAGCGTCAGATACTCCCAGTGCGTCACCGCCACGAGGTTGTCCGGCAACCCGCGCGAATACTCTCGCGTCCGCCGCCAGCCCTCCAGCGCCGCGGCGAAATCCCCGCGCAGATACTCCGCCAGCGCCAGGTGATACCAGACGTTGAACCCCGTCGTCGTCAGCGGGATGTTCCGCGCGTTCGGCATCCCGTCCGGCTCGATCTCGTCCGGCTGCCCGGCGATCAGCGCGGCCGCCCGCCGCAGATCGTCGACCGCCTCGTCGAACCGCCGCACGCTGATGTACCGATGCCCCCGATGCCGGTACAGCGGCGCGTACTCCGGAAACCGCCGGATCCCCTCGCTCAGCACCTCCAGCGCTTCGTTCATCCGCCAAAGATATCCGAGCCGCCGCGCCACCCACACAATCTGCTCCGGATCGTCTGGCGCTCTCGACCGGTCCGCCCGCGCAGCCGCCAGGTCGATCTCCAGTTTCGCCCGCGCATCCCCCGCCGGCATCGCCCGCAGCTCCCGCCCAAGCAGCGAGATCACTTCAACGTCCCCTTGCCCGCGCCCGGCGCCGCCGGCCGCGTGCTCGCCGCCCCGGTTGCCCCCGACCAGCGCGCAACCCGCGACGACCGATAGCACCGCGCCGCCCAGGAGCACGCTCGTGGGCCGGATCGTCAGACGCTCCGCGTGACACCATCCGCCTCGACTGCGCATCGGAAACTCCTCCACCCCGCGACCCGATCGTCCGCCCGCCGCAACCGCGTCCGCAGACCCGTCGCCGGCGCGTACGGCGCCCCCGCACCGCCCGCATGACGCTACAATCGCTTGTACCCCAGGATGTCCCGGATTAAAAGAATGATCCGACCGATTCGCGCCGGTAGCTCAGTTGGATAGAGCATCGGATTTCTAATCCGACGGTCGGGGGTTCGAATCCCTCCCGGCGCGTTATTCCCCGCAGACGAGCACCGCTTCCTGTCTCGCGGCGTCCATCGCGGATTCCGAAACGGAATAATCACGCCATTCCCGCTCGGGCGCAGCGAACACGTACTCATTGACGCCCCAGCCGTTCGTCGTCCGCAGCGACTCCAGCGTCCAGCCGAACCGCTCGCGGCAGAACCGCAGCACCTCGCCCGGCGAGCACGTCTCGTACGGCAGCCCCCCCAGCCAGTCCGCCACGTCCGTCCAGTAGCTCATCCCCCGCCCCGCGTACTCGCGCATGATCCGCCGTGGATCGACTCCCCGCCGCACGTTCGGCAGGATCGTATGCCGCAGCGCAAACAGCCCGCGCATCATCTTCCGCCGCGCAGCGCCCGCGCGGTTGTACCGCTCCTTGACACCGCGCCAATACGCGGACCCGCGACGCCCCTCCAGCGTGTTGTACAACCCGACCACGATCCGCCCACCCGGCCGCACCAGCGCTCCGACGTTCTCGATCGCCTCCCACACCCGCCCCGTGTGATGCAGCACGCCCCACGAATACACCACGTCCGCCGGTGCCAGCGCCTCGACGAACGCCGCATCCAGCGCCGACCCCTGCATCACCGACCACGACCCCGGCCGCCCCGCGCGCCGCCACAACGCCAGCGCACACTCGACGCTCTCCACGTCCACGTCGAAGCTCACCACGCGCGCCGCGCCCAGCCGCGCCGCCGCCAGCGAAAACAACCCGCTCCCGCAACCCACGTCGAGGAAGCTCTTCCCGCGCAGCGCGTCCGCGCCCAGCAACTCCACCAGCGACCGCTCTGCCGCCGCGATCCGCGCCTCCGTCAGGCTGCCCTGCAAGAAACGCCGCCAGTTCGCCCCGAACGAGAATCGCAACGACGCGCCCGACGCGTCGCGCCAGTTTCGACTGGGTGTCGTGATCCGGTCCATTCCGCTGTCCTGCTCGCTGTCTCGCCGTTCCGTGCGGCGCGGCCGGCCGCAACAGTAGACCGCCCCCGCCGGGCGCGCCCGCCGCCGTTTCTCCCGCCACACAGCGAAGTTATCGGCAGTCGCGCCGCCCGCCTCGCCCTCGAGTCTCGGAATATCCCCGCTGCCCACGCTGATCGCGGTATAATGGTTACAGGACGTGGCACCCCATCCCGCACGCTGGTAGCAACGATGACCCCGGCCGCGCCGCCGGGCCGCGAGTCGCCGACATGAACGCAGCCCGTCTTCTCACGGTCTTGTCGCTGCTTGCTTGTGCCCCCGCGCACGCCGATCTCCTGTCCCAGTGGCTTGTTCCGCTCGACGGACCGGCGCCGCTCGTTTCGCCGCGCAGCGCCACACCGCACCGCGCCGTCCTCGTCGCCCCCGCGCCCCTTCTCGCGGCGAAAGTTGCCGATGTGGTTCCCGTTCACCTCGGCGCCGATGGTGTGCTCTTCGCCCGCGTCACTTACGCCCAATCGCCCGGCCCCGATCGCATCGCGCTCGGCGGCCACCTCCTCGACGACCCGACCTGCCCCTTCACCCTCGTCGTCCGCGACGGCCTCGTCGCCGCCAACCTCACCCGCCCCGACCGCAGCTCCATCACCCTCCGCCCGACCGCCGGCCCGCAGCACCTGTTCGCCGGCGTGCCTCGGACTGCCCCGTTCGATTGCGACGTCGCCGCCACCGACGATGATCTCGCGCGACTCCGCGCCGCGTACGCGCTGACCACCGCGCCCGTCGCCCCCTTCGATGGGCCCGGTTTGCGCACCGCCTGCCCCGACGACCCGGACATCGTTGACCTCATGATCGTCTACACCGCACAGGCCCGCGAACGCTCCGGCGGCACCGCCGGAATGCTTGCCATCATCGACCTCTTCATCGCTTACGCCAACCTCTCACTCGCCAACACCGAGATCCCCCTGCGCGTGAACCTTGCCCATACGCACGAAACCGACTACGTCGAAATCCGCGACACCGTGGGCAACGTCTTGGCGCAGCTCCGCAATCCGTCGGATGGAGTCATGGACGAGGTCCACTACCTCCGTAATCTGCACGGCGCCGACATCGTCGGCCTGATCGTCGACGACTACTTCGGTAACCTCGGCGCCGCCAGCATCTTCGGCCCCTGGTTCTCCATGGAAGACCTCAACGGCCATCTCGTCGGCCAGCAGGTCTTTGCCCACGAACTCGGACACTGCCTCGGCAGCCAGCACAACCGCGACTTCCTCGGACAGAACGGCGCCGGCATCTTCCCCTGGGCCCGCGCCTATCGCTTCGTTGGACAGAGCGGCGTCACCTGGTACACGGCCGTGTGCAGCCCCGTCAACGTCAACTACATCCCCCAATACTCCAATCCGCTCATCCTCGTCGACGGCGTCCCGGCCGGCGTCCACTTCGAAGCCCCCGACTCCGCCGACAACGCCCGCGCCTTCAGCGCCACCGGCCCCCTCATCGCCAACTGGCGACTCCGCGACTGCAACTGCAACGGCATCCCCGATCGCGACGACCTGCTCGACGCCGCCAGCAACGACTGCAACAACAACGGTCGGCCCGACGAATGTGAGA
>CAZNDQ010000395.1:0-4423 GCA_964571825.1 uncultured Planctomycetales bacterium
CCTCGTGCGGCGCCCCCGGGATCTTCTTCTCCACCACGCGCTGGATCTTCCCCAGCTCGCGCATCAGGTGGTCCTGCGTGTGCAGCCGGCCGGCCGTGTCCACCAGCAGCACGTCCGCGCTCCGCGCCAGCGCCGCCTCGCACGCGTCATACGCCACTGCCCCCGGGTCCGCCCCGCTCTTGTGCTTGACGATCTGCACCCCCGTCCGCTCCGCCCAGATCGTGAGCTGCTCCACCGCGGCTGCGCGATACGTATCGCACGCCCCGAGGATCACCTTCTTCCCCTCGCGCGTCAGATACCGCGCCAGCTTGGCGATGCTCGTCGTCTTCCCCGAGCCGTTGATCCCCGCCACCAGGATCACCGTCGGCGGGCTCGCCGCCCAGCGGATCTGCCGGTCCGCCTCCGGCCAGTAGGCGATGATCTGCTCCTGCAAAAACGGCACGATCTCCTGCGTCTCGTTGATCTTCCCCTTCTTCCACGCCCCGCGCACGTCCTCGATCAGCCGGAGCGTGAGCTGCGGACCCATGTCGTCCGCCAGCATCTGCTCCTCCAGCCGCACCAGCACCGCATCATCGATCTTCTGCCCGATCGGCAGCACCGACCGCAGACTCGAGACGATCTTCTCCCGCGTCTTGGCCAGCCCCTGCTTGAAGCGATCGAACAGCCCCATCGTCCCGCTATTCCTTTTCGCCTGGCGCGCCCGCCGCGGCCGCCGCATCCGTCGCCGTCCCCTCTTCCGGCCGCAGCGCATCGAGCACGCCGTTGACGAACGACGCCGACTCGGCCGTCCCGAACTCCTTCGCCAGTCGGATCGCCTCGTCGATCACCACCGCCCGCGGAACGCCCCCCGCGCCGTGCAGCAGCTCATACGCCCCCAACCGGATGATGCTCCGGTCCACCGGCGACATCCGCCCCAGCGACCAGTTGCGACTCGCCGACTCGATCCGCGCATCCAGCGCCTCATGCTCCCGCCACACGCTGCGCGCCAGCCGCTCCGCCTGCACCGCCTCCTCGCCGCGCAGGTCGTGCCCTTCCAGCAGCCGACCCAGCAGCGGCAGGCTCTCCTCCCCCTGCGCATCCAGGTGGCACAGGCACTGCATCGCCCACGCGCGGATTGTATGTCGCGGATCGTTCACGACCGGTTTGCTTGCTTTCTCTTCCCGCCCGCCCTGAGCTGCCCCAGCACGTTCACCATCTCGATTGCCGCCAGCGCCGCGTCCGCGCCCTTGTTGCCCATCTTCGTTCCCGCGCGCTCGATCGCCTGCTCCAGGTTCTCCGCCGTCACCACCCCCAGCGACACCGGCACCTCGCTGGCCAGCGCCACCTGCGCCAGCCCCTTCACGGCCTCCCCCGCCACGTACTCGAAGTGCGGCGTCTGCCCGCGGATCACGCACCCCAGCGCAATGATCGCGTCGAACTGCCCGCTCGCCGCCATCCGATGCGCCGCCAGCGGCAGCTCCCACGCCCCCGGCACCCACACCTCGGTGATGCGCTCCGGCGCGCACCCGTGCCGCTCCAGCGTGTCGATCGCCCCCGCCAGCAGCCGCGACCCGATGAACTCGTTGAAGCGGCTGATGACGATCCCGAACCGCTGCCCCGTGACGACCAGCCCGCCGACCACTTTCCTCGACATACCCGATTTCTCCGACGCTCCGGCGAACCGTTCAGTGTAGTCCGACCCCCCGCCCCTCACAACCACGCAGCCGGACTTGCCACCCCGCTAGGCTTGCCACCCCGCCCCCTTCCCGCCATAACGGGGACACCATGACCGCGCCCAACCTCCTCCCGGTCCGTCATGCTGAGCGCAGAAGCTGTCATGCTGAGCGCAGCGAAGCATCTCGAATCGCTTGTGCGCCCAGCACGCCGACAATTGTCCGGTCGCCGGCATTCCGCAATCCGCAATCCGCAATCCGCAATTCTTCCGTCGCGGTACTCCGCGACTCCGCAACTGGCCACTGGCCACTGGTCACTGGTCACTGGTCTGATCCTGAGCGCAGCGAAGCATCTCCAATCGCTTGTGCGCCCAGCACGCCACCAACCGCACGCCGTTCTCCCCTATTCCGCATTCCGCATTTCGCATTCCGCATTTGGAATGCTGTCGTTCGTGAGGCTCGCCGATGACGCAAGCATACCAATTGCCCCCCCTTCCCCCTCGCCGCCCCGACGCCCACAAGGGCGACTTCGGCCGCGTCCTCGTCGTCGCCGGCAGCCAGTCCATGCCCGGCGCAGCCGCTCTCACCGCCCTCGCCGCCCTCCGCGGCGGCGCCGGGCTCGTCAAGGTCGCCACCCCCCGCTCCGCCCTGCCGACTGTCCTGTCCATCTGCCCCTGCGCCACCGGCATTCCCCTCGCCGAAACCACTCACGGCATGATGTCGCGCACCGCCGCCCGCGTCGTCGCCCGCGCCGCCCGTGATCATGACGTCGTCGTCGCCGGCCCCGGCATCGGCGTCTGCGCCACCTGCCTGTTCGTCCTCGAAACCCTGCTCGAAGAGTATGATGGCCCCCTGCTCCTCGACGCCGACGCCCTCAACAACCTCGCCCCCCAGCGAAACTGGTGGAAGGGCTCCCCCGCCCGCCTCATCTTGTCGCCGCACCCCGGCGAGATGCGCCGGCTCCTCGTCGGCGCCAAACTCGACGATGACCTCGACGACCGCACCGCGGCCGCACGGCGTCTCGCCGCCCTCCTCGAACACGTCGTGCTGCTCAAGGGCGCCGGCACCGTCGTCTGCGACGGCCGCCGCTACTACATCAACGAATCCGGCAATCCCGGCATGGCCACGGCCGGCGCGGGGGATGTGCTCTCGGGCCTCCTCGCCGCACTCCTCGCCCAGGGACTCGACCCCTTCGACGCCGCCTGCCTCGCCGCACACCTCCACGGCCGCGCCGGAGACCTCGCCGCCGACTCCCTCGGACAGACCTCCCTCATCGCCACCGACCTGATCGACGCCCTCCCCCGCGCCATGTGCGAACACCTGGCGGTGCGCTGACACCCCCCGCGCGCAGTATTTCAATATTGGGAGTAAGGAATATGCGGATCGACTTGTCCTACCTCTTCCCCAGCCTCCCCACGATCCCCTTCGACGACGTCTTGATCCCCTGCACCGCGCTCGCCAGCGCCTCCCGGTTCGGCGCATACTTCAGCGCCGTGTCGTAATACACCAGCTCCTTCTCGATCAGCTCGCTCAGCGAAATCGTGAAGCTCCGCATCCCCTCCTCCACCGAACTCTCGATCACGCTGCTCAGGTCCTCGTCCTCCCCCCGCCGGATCTTGTCCTTGACGATCGCCGTGTTCAGCAGCACCTCCGTCGCCGGCACCCGCTTCACCGTCTCGTCGATCCCCGGCAGCAGCCGCTGGCACATGATCGCAATCAGCGAATTCGCCAGCGACGATCGAATAAACTCATGCTGGTCCTGCGGGAAATACTCGAGGATGCGCGCAAACGCCTGCGGCGCATCCGCGCAGTGGATCGACCCCAGCACCAGGTGCCCCGTCTCGGCCGCCTGCAGCGCCGCCAGCATCGTCCGCCCGTCCCGCAGCTCCCCGATGAAGATCACGTCCGGGTCCTGCCGCACCACGTACTTCAGCGCCTCGTCATAGTCCGGCACGTCCAGCCCCAGCTCCCGCTGCGAGATCACGCTCCGCTTCGGCTTGAAGACGAACTCCACCGGGTCCTCGATCGTGATGATGTGCTCGCTCCGATGCTCGTTGATGTACTCCAGCAGCGCCGCCATCGTCGTGCTCTTGCCGCTCCCCGTCACCCCGCTGATCAGTATCAGCCCGTCGTGCGCCCGGTCGATCATCTTCTCGTAGATCGGCGGCAGCCGCAGCTCCTCGAACGACGGGATGTGGCTGTTCACCCGCCGGATCGCCGCGTTCAGCAGCTCCCCCGCCCGAAACACGTTGATCCGATACCGGTCCCCATTGCTCGACTGATACGAAAAGTCCAGGTCCCCCTTCGTCTCCAGATCATGCCGCTTCTTCTCCGGCACGATCGGCCGCATCCACGACTCAATCTGAGCGCTCGACTCGATCGGCGGAAGCTCCACCTTCCGCAAATCCCCCACCACCCGATAGTACGGGCTGTACCCCACCTTCAGGTGCAGGTCCGATGCATCGAACTTCGCCATCCCCTGCAGCAACTGTTGAAACACCGACTGATCCAGCATGGCCCAATACCTTTCACCTGCGCAATCGACAACCTCGGCCCGAGCGGGCCGAGGCGAAATGTGCCCTGTCTGATTCTACCCGGATTTGCCCGCCAAAGCGCGACGATTGGCTTTCCCCCACGTGCGCCGTTCAGCGAGATCGAGCGAGGGGTTCGCCGGCAAGGCCGCAGGGTCAAAATCGACGCAGCCGTATTCCAACACATACGGTGAGGACGATTTTGGCCCGAGAACGAAGCCGGCGGGCCCCGCAGCCGAT
>CAZNDQ010000396.1:0-4404 GCA_964571825.1 uncultured Planctomycetales bacterium
GCGCGATGCCCCTCCTCGCCCCCGCGCGACGCCTCCTCGCGCCGCATCTTCGCCGCCTCCCCCCGCGCCTCCGCCAGCAGCTCCTGCGCCCGCGCCCGCGCCCGCGCGACGATCTCCTCGCCGAGCTGCTCGAAGTCCGTCAGGTCCAGCGGCACCGCGCCCGCCCGCACCCGCGCGAAATCCTCCGCCTTGACGATCGCACTCATCAGACGATCATCTCCTTCTCGCCGCCGCGCCCTTCAATGATGATCTCCCCCGCATCCTCCAGCCGCCGCACGATGTCGACGATCTTCTGCTGCGCCGCCTCCACGTCCGACACCCGCACCGGACCCATGTACTCCATGTCCTCCCGGATCAACTGCGACGCCCGCTCCGACATGTTCTTGAAAATCTTCGCCTTCAACTCCTCGCTCGCCGTCTTCAGCGCCAGCGCCAGGTCCTCGTTGTCCACTTCCTTCAGCACCGACTGAATCCCCTTGTCGTTCACCAGCAGGATGTCTTCGAAGACGAACATCAGCCGCCGGATCTGCTCCACCAGCTCCGGATCCTCCGTCTCCAGCGATTCCAGTATCCCCTTCTCCGTCGCCCGGTCGGCCAGGTTCAGCATCTCCGCCACCGAATCCACGCCGCCGACGCTCTGCAAGCGCTGCCCGACGATCCCCGACAAGCGCAGCTCCAGCCCGCGCTCCACCTCCTTGATCACCTCCGGGTTCGTCTGCTCCATGTACGAAATCCGCTGCACCACCTCGATCTGCTTCGCCGGCGGCAGCCCCATCAGCACCTCCGCCGCCTTCGCCGCCGGCAGATGCGCCAGGATCAGCGCGATCGTCTGCGGATGCTCCTCCTGAATGAACATCAGCAGGTTCTCCGCCTCCGCCCGGTTGAGGAACGAGAACGGCTGCTTGTGAATCTGGTGTTCGAGCTGCTGCGCCAGCCGCCCCGCCTCATCATGCGGCAGCGACTCTTTCAGCAACTGCCGCGCATATTGCAGCCCCCCCGTCTCTCCCGCCTGCCGATCCAGCGCTTCTTCGTAGAATGAATCGACGACCCCATGCAGCGTCGCCGGATCGACGTGACCGATCGTCGCGATCTCCCGCGTGATCGCCTCCACCGCGTCGCGGTCCATCTCCTTCAGCACGCGACCGGCCGTCGACGGCCGCAGCGCCAGCATCAGCATCGCCGCCCGCCGCAGACCCGCACCCATCCCGCCGCTTTCGGATGCGTCGCCTTCGCCGCCCTTCACCTGTCCGCCCGCCTGCGCCACCACAAACTCCCATCAAACTCTGCACAGGACTCCGACATCCGTGCGGTCGCCGGCATTCCGCAATCCGCAATCCGCAATCCGCATTTCTTCCTTCGCGGTACCCCGCGACTCCACAACTAGTCACTAGCCACTAGCCACTAGTCACTAGCCACTAGCCACTAGCCACTGCTGCCTGCGTCGCTCCGCGACGCAGTCAGCTTGCTTCCTGCTCGATCCAGCTCTTCACCAGCGCCGCCGCCATCTTCGGGTCGTTGTCCACCAGCTGCGTCACCTGCTCCGACACCTGCTTGCGCCGCAGCGACTCCTCGTCCAGCTCGTGCCCCAATAGCGCCTCCGGAAATCCTGCCCGACCCTCCAGCCCCACCGTCAGCATCTCCGACGGCTCCTCGAACTCCGCCGCCAGGCTCCCCGGCCGGCGCCGCTCCCGGCTCGCCTTCCGCACCATCAGCCACATCATCAGCAGGCTCATTCCCGCCAGCCCCACCAGCCCGAGCTGCAGCCCGTTCTCCGACACGAAGCCCGCCATCGTCGCGCCCGCCTGCGCCGCCTCCCCCCGCGGACCCGGCTCCGACCACTCCACGTCCGGGAAGCTCGACACCGCCACCATCCCCGCGTCTTCCGTATTGATCGTCCGGCTCACCGCCTCGACGATCTTCGGAAACTCCTTCGCCTCGAGCTGTTGCAGCGCCGCCTCGTCCGGCTGCTTGTCCGCACCGTTGATCTCCTGAAACGTACGCACCAGCCAGCTCCGCGGCACCCCGATGCTCGCCGTCAGCTTTCGCACCGCCCCGCGCGTGTTCTGCGAACTCACCGTCTCCCGCCCCCGCTCGCCGAGAAACTCCTCTTCCGTCCGCTCCGTCTGCGACGTCTCCTGCATGGCCGTCGCCGCCACCCGCGCCCCGACGTTCGGCCGCGTCCCCGGCTCCGCCGACGTCGGCCCCCGCTGGTCCGTCATCGACTCCGACATCGACTTCGACACCACCGGCTTGTCCAGCGTCGTCTTCTGCGTGTGCGTCAGGTTCGACTCCAGCTCCGCGAACACGCTCACCAATACGCCCGGGATGTAGCTCAGCCGCTCGCGCACCTTGTTCTCGAAGTACCCCTCCTGGCTCCGCTGCATCTCCAGCAGGTCGCCCGCAATCGCCTCCTCCGGGTCCGACGCCGTGAAGCTCCGCCCGCCGCGCGCATCAATCACCCGCACGTTGGCGATGTCCATCCCCGCCACCGCCCCCGACACCAGGCTCGCCAGCATGTGCACACGCTTCTTGCTCAGCTCCGGCCCCGCCCTCGCCCACACCGACACCGTCGCGGACGCCGGCACACTCCGCCCGCCGAACCCCCGCCGCGTCGAGTTGTCGATGAAAACGTGCGCCCGCGCGATCCCTTCCATGTTGCTGATCGTCTTCGACAGCTCCCCCGCCAGCGCCGCCGTCCGCCGCCACTGCTTGTCGCTCTCGCTCATCCACGGCGAGTCGTTCTCCAGCAACTGCGCAAAGTCGATCGACACCGCCCCCGCCACCGACTCCTCCTCCATCAGCCGCGCCAGGATCAGTCGCTTCTGCGACGGCCGCACCAGGATCGCCTCCTCCTCCACCCGATGTTCGTACCCCAGCCGGTCCAGCGTCCGGATCACCTCGCCCCGCTGCTGCTCGTTCATCGACGCCAGCGGCAGCGGCTCCAGCGCCCGTTCGTTCGCCCAGCGCAGCAGCCACACCAGCGAGATGACGATGATCACCGCGCTCAGCCCGATCGCCAGCCGCTGCGAGCCCGTCAACCCGCGCAGATGCGCCCGCGTCTGATCCCAGAAGCGTGCAAAAAACTCCATCGCGGAACTCCCCGCTCGTTCGCCCCGGTCTCCGCCCGGGCCCGGACAGGCCTCCTGCCCACCCGCACCGTACTCCGTGACTTCGTTACTTTGTCACTTCGTCACTTCGTTACTTTCTTCCCATTCCGCAACCCGCATTCCGCAATGCTTCCGGCATTCCGCATTTCTTCGCCGTCATCCCGAGCGCCGTCTGCCGTCATGCTGAGCGCAGCGAAGCATCTCGAATCACCGGTGCGCCCAGCACGCCAATACATCCGACATCCCACATCCCACATCAAGTTGTCATGCTGAGCGCAGCGAAGCATCTCTAATCATCGGTGCGCCCAGCACGCCGAAAACTGTCTGGTCGCCTCTATTCCGCATTCCGCATCCCGCATTCCGCATTTCTTCCTACACCCGCATCTCCTGCATCTCCCGATACGCCTCCGTCAGCTTGTTGCGGATCTCCATCAGCAGACTGAACGCCACGTCCGCCTTGCGCACCGCGCTGAACACCTCGTCCGGGTTCGTCGCCTCGCCGCTGATCAGCTTCTCCACGCCCAGCGCCGCTTCATCCTGCAAGCGCTGCACCTCGCTCAGGCTGCTCAGCAGCACGTCGCTGAACGCCGGCCCCGACTTTTCCGCCGCGCCCGCGCCGCCAGACGCCGCGCCCGCACCGAACTTCAGCGGATCGATCCCGCCCGGCAATGGAAATTGGATCGGCTGGGTCATCACCTCACCTCATTTCCCGATTTCTGTTACTTCGTCACTTCGTTACTTCGTTACTTCGTCACAACTTCCTAAGCCAGCAGCCGCAACGACGACGCAATCATGTTCTTCGTCGCTTCAGCGACGGTGATATTCGCCTCATACGCCCGCGCTGCCTCGATCGCGTTCACCATCTCCTCGCTCATCACCACGTTCGGATACTCCACGTACCCCGCGCGCGGCCCGCTCCGGATCGCGTCCGGATGCCCCGGCTCATACGACATCCGTCCCGGCGAATCGTCCTCTTCCACCGCGGCCACGTGCACACCCGGCGCGCCGCGACCGGCCCGCGGGTTCCCCGCCTCGAACGTCACATAGCGCCGCCGATACGGCCCCGGCTCGCCGTCCGCCCGCCGCGTCGCGTGCAGGTTGGCCACGTTCCCGGCGATCGTGTCCATCCGCAGCCGCTGCGCCGTCAACCCCGACGTCGCAATATCCAACGCCCCGATCATGCCCGACTCCCCATCACGCCATCTCTACATCCGACATCCCACATCCGACATCCCACATCGAATTGTCATGCTGAGCGCAGCGAAGCATCTCGAATCGCACCGCCCGTCCAGCACGC
>CAZNDQ010000397.1:0-4403 GCA_964571825.1 uncultured Planctomycetales bacterium
GCGTGGGGGGTGGGGGGGGGAATGGGGCGGGGCGGTCGGGGGGGTGGGGAGGGGGCGGGCGGGGGCGGTGGGGATGGCGTGGACGAAGTGGACGAGGTGGACGAAGTGGACGAGGTGGACTGAGTGGACGGGGTGGACGAGTTTGTGCGGGCATGAGGAAGAGGTGCCCGAGGTTTCCGCCGGCCCTGCCGGGACGGGGAGACACGAATTGCGGATTGCGGATTTCGGATTGCGGAATACAGGCGACCGGATGAATTGTGCGATTCGAGCGCGGGTTGTTGTTGGGTCGATTTTTTCGGCGTGCGCGAAGATGGCGGGCCCTTGACCAGCGACCGATGCTTCGCATCGCAGAGTGGCTGTGCCACGTCGCTCGTCAGGGATGAATCGAGGACCCGCCCTACGTTCTTGTCCAGCGGCGGTTCGGGCGCGAGCGGCGAAGCGGGTGCGTGTTGAGATGAGCGAGACGAGACGAGTCAGTGTGTATTGGACGGTGAAGGACGGGGAGCGGTGGACGATTGCGCTGAGTGAGCGCGAGGCGTGGGAGGGGCTCAAGACATTCTGGGGGGACGAGGAGCACGAGCACGCGAAGTGGTCGGTGGAGCGGACGGAGGAAGAGGTGCCGGTGGTGCAAGGGAAAGTGGTGCAGGCGACGGAGGGCCAGCCGCACGTGTGGTGGGTTTGTCCATACACGGGGGAGGAGTTCTTTGCGGATTGCGAGCCGGGGGAGCGGCGGCCGGCGCTGTGCTACTGCGCGAATGGGTCGCGGACGGAGAAGATGGCGCTGGTGGATTGGGAGGCGGGCCGTTGACAGGCGGCGGGGCTACGCCGCAGGAGGATGCCGAGCGTCCGGTCGCCCGTCAAGGGCGGGACGGGCTGCGGCCGAGAGCAGGTGAGCGGGAGAACAATTGAAGGCCATCGGATGAATGGTGCGATTGGGACGGGGGGGGGCCTGGCGGACGGGGGATGAGGCAGGCGATGGGGTCTTGTGGGAGCGGGATGGGGCGATATATGAAGGGGCCGCCGGGGAATAAAGGGCGGCAGAGAGCGAATACGGGGGAGAGGTATGCCAGGGAGCGTCGGGCACGCGGCGCGGACGGGTGCGCGCGGCAAATTGGCGGAGACGGGCGATGGTGCATTTCTCGATGTTCGGTGGAACGGAAACGCTGCTCAGTCCGAATCTGTGGATGTGCGTGACGATCTTCGCGGGGACGGAACTAAAGCGTCCGACGATGGCGCGGCAGATTCTGAATATCAAGCAGCGGCTGCGGGCAGGACTTCCGGTGGAGCCACGGACGGCGGGGTTTTCACTGGCGCGCTTCGGCGGGGGTCAGAGGTCGGCCGTACCGCGGCGCTCGCGGTGCTTTTGCCTGACGCTTTTCGGGGCGACGGAGCTGCAGTGTCCGACCCTGGCGGAGGAGTTTGTCGATCTGAAGTCGTTGCTGGGGTCGGAGGGGATCACGCCGGATGAATGGCGGGTGGCGATGCCGTTGCTGGCAGAGGAGGACGGCGGCGTGGATTTCGTGACGGTGACGATGTTCGGCGGGTTCGGGGTGGAGTATCCGTCGCGAAAGGAGGAGGTGGAGAAGCTGGAGGAGCATCTGGAGCTGGGTCTGCTGTCGCAGTCGGAGCGGGACTCGCTGGCGCGGCTGACGAGCTACGCGCCGAAGGATGCCCGGGCGATGCTGCGGCAGATGGCGGAGCCGCAACTGGTGCGGGGTGAGACGATCGCCGGCTGAATCTGTGGCGGCTGGTCGCGATCAATAGAAGATCGTGAGGAAGAGGTGCGGCTCAGAGTGCTTGCCCTCGAAGACGCCGACGGAACTGGTGGCGAACTTGATTTCCACGTCGGGGTTGCCGTCGACCCATTCGTTGATCTGATCATTGAGGAACTGGATGGCGCCCTCGCCGAGCTTGCCGTGGAAGGTGCGGCAGCGGGTGGCGTTCTCGCCGCGGGTGAGGGGTCGGCGGAACTGAGAAGCGCCGTGGGCGGCGCCGATGGGCACAACGGGGGCGGCTGGGGCACCGGCCGGGCGTGCGGCAGGCTGGGGCACTTCGCTTGGTTCAACCAGAGAGATGGTGGGCAGGTCGTGGGCCGCTTCGGGAGCAGACGGCACGACGGCCGCGGGCATCGGCGGGGGAACCGGGCGCGGGGCCGCGGGTCCGCCGGCGGCCTCGATGCAGACGGGGCAGAGGAGGCGGCCGGAGATGAAGCGGGCCAGACCGCGGTCCAGGTGCTCTTTGTAGATGCTGGCGCCGCAACCCTGACAACTCTTGACGTCGTTGGACATGACGCACCTCTGGCGGTGTGGGAAGGACTTTCGTGGCGACATCAGAATAGCGGGAGAATTGGCGAGTGGCCAGTGGCCAGGAAATGCGGGATGCGAAATGCGGAATGCGGAATACCGCCAGGTGGGCAGTTGGCGGCGTGCTGGGCGCGTGAGGTCAGCGAGATTCTTCGCTGGCGCTCAGAATGACGACGAGGGCGCGCTCAGAATGACGACGAGGGCGCGCTCAGAATGACGACGAGGGCGCGCTCGGGATGACGGTGTCGGGCGCTCAGCATGACGGTGGGGTCGTCAGGGGTGGCGTGGGGGACAGGCGCGGAAGATGGAGTCGGCGGAGCCGAGGCCGAATCGCTCGCGCAGCTCGCCGAGGCGGCGGAGTTCATCCTCGGAGAGCGGTTTGACGCCGCCGAGCTGTCGCGCGGCGAGGAGGACCTGCGCGGAGTGTTCGAGGTTTTCGAGTTTACGGTAGGCTTCGAGAAGGGTCGGCCCGACGGTGAGCGAACCGTGGCGCTGGAGGACGATGGCGTCGTGGTCGCGGATGAGCGATTCGATGACGCGCGGGCCCTCGTCGGTGGAGGGAGTGCCGTAGTCGGTGGTGGGGATGGAGCCGAGCGAGACAACGACCTCGGGGATGACGCAGTCGGCAAGCGAGACGCCGGCGAAGCTGAAGGCGTTGACAGTCGGCGGGTGAGCGTGGACGACGGCGGCGACGTCGGGGCGGGCGCGGTAGACGGCGACGTGCAACGCGAGTTCGGAGGAGGGGTTGCGCGGGCCGGCGAGGATGCGGCGGTCGAAGTCCATGTAGACGAGGTCGGCGGGGCGGAGTTCACCGAGGCTGGAGCCGCTGGGCGTGATGAACATGCGGTCGCCCATGACGCGGACGCTGAGGTTGCCGTCGGTAGCGGCCACGAATCCGTGGTCGTAGATGCGGCGGCCGATGTCGCAGATGTCGCGGCGGAGTTGCCAATCGGCGGGCATCATGCACCTCCGGTGCGCGAGGCGGGCGCGGCGGCAGTCGTGAGTGCGATCTGATCGACGATGCCGACGATGACGGAGCGGAGCGGGGCGGCGGCGTCAGCGACGATCTGGCGGGCGGAATTGCCTTCGTCGAGGACGAGGACGGTTTCACCATCGCCAGCGTCGACGGTGTCGACGGCGATGAGGTAGGCGCCGGTGGGGCGATGGTCGGCGGATATTCGCTGGACGAGGAGGAGGCGCTTGCCGTCGTAGAACGGGTGGTTGATCGTGGAGTAGACGGAGCCTTTGACGACGGCGAGGAACATCGGCGTATCCTGTCGGCGCGCGCATCGCGGCGCGCGGTCAATCGCGGAGGTTTACGCCGTCGACGATGCCGATGATGGCGTGGTCGACGGGGACGAACCAGGGGTCGAGGGCGAGGGCGGCCTCGCGCCCGCCTTCATAGTACACGATCTGGGTTGGGCCGGCCTGGCGCGTGGCGTCCGCGCAGACGAGCGGACGGCCGGCTTCGCCGAGGGCGGGGTCGACCGGCTGGACGATGAGCAGCGGCACGCCCGTCATGCCTTCGACGCTGACGGCGGGGGTGACGGTGCCGATGACTTTACCCAACAACATTATCAGGCCCCCAGAGTTGTTCAACGCTGTCGAACGCGGGCGTGTATGGCAGAAAAATGCGGAATGCGGAATGCGGAATGCGGAATAGGGGAGAACGACGTACGGGGGTCGGCATGCTGGGCGCGACTTGCGATTCGAGATCCTTCGCTGCGCTCAGGATGACGGATTTGCTCAGGATGACGGATTCACTCGGGATGACGGCCTTGTTGAGCGCGATCATAGCAGGGGCTCCTCACTCCTTGCCGAAGAAGCTGGTTGAGGCGGCGAGGTCGCGCGCCATCTCCGCGTCGAGGGCGGGGATGATGGTGCGGCAGACGTCGCAACGATGTTTGCCGGCCGTTTCGACGGCGACGGCCACCGCGGCTTCGACGTCGGCGACGCGGCCGGTGAACAAGACGATTCCCTTGCCGCCCATGCCGTCGGCGAGGCGGACTTCCATGACGGTGACTTCCGCACCTTTCACGCCGGCGTCGGCGCCGTGGATGACCGCCGCGGGAGTTGAGGTTTCGACAACGCCAAGCGACT
>CAZNDQ010000398.1:0-4401 GCA_964571825.1 uncultured Planctomycetales bacterium
GTTGTGCTCGCCATCATCGGCGTGCTGATGGCGCTTTCCATGCCTGCCCTTGGCCGAGCCCGCGACGTGTCCAAACGGACCAAATGCATGGCGCATCTCCGCGCGATCGGGCAGGGGTTACAGGCGTACCTCGATGTGAATCGCGAGCGGTACCCGTGGGCATCGAGTTTTCCGCTTCCGCAGCCGGTCCCCCCGGCCGGTCCGGTGGTGATGGGGGCCGAGGAGCCCGAAGACGACCCGATTCCGGACGCCGATTTACCGCCGATCTACGTCGCCATCGGCCGTGAGATCGGGCATCAGCAGAAGGTGTTTATCTGCCCCTCAGACCGAAACACGAAGGAGACGCGGATTTCGTCCAGCACCTATCATCGCGCCCTGGGGACCAGCTACGAGTGGGATGCCTTGGCCTATAATGGGCGGCGGGTCGGCCACACGCGTTACACCGGCAAGAAGGGCGCCGGCGCGGAATCGGGCCTTGGACTCGATGCCTATGACGCGCCGATGATATATGACTACGAAGCGTTCCACGGCGGCGAGCAGAAGCGCGGGTCGCTGGTGACCCTGTTTGCCGACCTGCACGTCTCTGCCGACGCCTGGGTGGATGCCGTCGTGGCTTCGAAAGCCGAGCAGGAATGATGTTGGCGTGCGCCGTGGATTGACCAGGACCTACGCGAGAGAGGCAGCAAGATGAGTTTTACGTTACAGGGCAAGCTGACGGCGTTCGCTTCGCGCAACGCGCGGCCGATCATGATCGGCGGCGGGGGTCTTGTGCTCGGGCTGATGGTGCTGATCAGCATGCTGTGGGTATTTGACCTGCTGTTCGCGCCGCCGGTGCCGGACGTGCGGACCGCCTCGGCGAACGAGGTGGCGGAGTTTCTGGCGCATCGGCGGGGCTTCTCGCGGCTGCCGATGGAGGAGCGGCGGCGGATGCTGTTCGAGTTGTGGGGCTCGGGGCGGCAGGAGGAGCTGGCGGACGAGTTCGCCAAGCTCTCGGGCGAAGAGAAGGACATGATCCGCAGCGCGGCGATGGATATCGGGCTGGACCAGTTGACGCGTGAGGCGCGCCGCTACAACCAGCTCTCGCCGCGAGAGCGAGAAGAGTTTGTCGAAGAGGCGCTCAAGACGCAGGCGGAGCTGAAGAAGCAGGTGGCGGGCCTGACCGATCCGTTCAAGGACGGGCTGCCGACCAACCAGCAGGGGTGGACGAAAATGCTCGTGGCACGGACCTCCGCCAGCCAGCGCGCCAAGATCAAGCCGCTGGTCGATCACATGATCAGCGCATCCGAAGCGCGGCGCAGCAACCGGTCGTAGACACATTGACCCAGCGCGTGGCGATCATTGGCGACGGGGCGATGGGCACGGCGCTCGGCCTGCTGCTGGCCGAGCGCGGGCTGTCAGTGACGCTCTGGGGGGCATTTCCGGAGAACATCGACGAGATTCGGCGGACGTGCGAGAACGCGCGGTACCTGCCGGGCTATCCGCTACCGAAGGCAATCCTGGCGACGGCCGACGCGGGGGAGGCGCTGCGCGGCGCGGAACTAATCGTTAGCGCGGTGCCGTGTCAGTTCATCCGCGGCGTGTGGCAACGGTTTGCGGGACTGGTGCCGACGGGCGTGCCGATCTGCAGCATCTCGAAGGGGATCGAGAACGAGACACTGCTGCGGCCGACGCAGATCATCGAGCAGGTGCTCGGGCGGGGGCGGGCGCTGGCGGTGCTGAGCGGGCCGAGCATCGCGGACGAGGTGGCGCGGCGGCTGCCGGCGAGCCTGGTCGCGGCGAGCGAGGACGGCGAACTGGCTGAGCGCATTCAGCAAACGTTTTCGACGGAGTGGTTCCGCGTCTATCGGCAAGTAGACGTCGTGGGGGTGGAGCTGGCGGGGGCGACGAAGAACGTGATCGCGTTGGCGGCGGGGATCATCGACGGGCTGGGGGCGGGGGACAACGCCAAGGCGGCGTTGCTGGCGCGCGGGCTGGTGGAGATCACGCGGCTGGGCGTGGCGCTGGGTGCGAAGCGCGAGACGTTCGCGGGGCTGGCGGGGATGGGCGATTTGTTCACGACATGTGCGTCGCCGCACGGGCGGAACCGCAAGGCGGGAGAGATGCTGGGTCGCGGGGCGAAGACGGCCGAGGTGATCCGCGCGACGAATTCAGTCATCGAGGGCATTCCGACGACCAGGAGCGTGGTCGAACTCGCCGCGCGAAACCAAATCGAGATGCCCATTACGCAGCAGGTCTATCACGTGCTTTTCGACGACAAGGACCCACGCGAAGCGATCCGCGACCTGATGTCGCGGCAGCTCATATCCGAGTAATTGTGAACTGGTGCCAAGCTGACCGGCCGACAGACAATACGCGAAAAGCGTGGGGCACGCGTTCCGGCTATTCTGCAGTCGGACTGCAAATCTGACGGATGTGCGCACCTCGAATCGGGCGAACGCACCCGGTTACACATTGCGGAGGCAAGCCATGGCGCGGGAAAAGAGGAGCCGGCCGGAGGGGGACGCGGCGGGGTCGCGCGTGGGGAGTTGGAGGGGGTCGGCAGCGCGGTCGGGGTGGGGCATGAGGCCAAGGACGCGGCCGGTGCGGTCGACCAACCCGGCGATATGGTCCGTGCTGCCGTTGGGGTTGACGGGGAAGTCGCCGGTGCGGCCGGTCGCGTCGACGTAGCGCAGGGCAATGAGGCGCTCGCGGCGCAGCTCGTCGAGCGTGGCGTCGGCGTCGCAGACAACACGGCCCTCGCCATGGGCAATCGGCATGTGCAGCACCTCGCCGGGGATGAGCAGCGGGCAGCGGTCAGTGTCGACGCGCAGGTGGATCCAGCGGTCCTCGAAGCGGCCGTGGGCGTTGCCGGTGATGGTGACGCGCGGGCGCGGCGGCCACAGCGTCCGCGCGCGGGTAGGCGCCGTCGCGAACGCTGCGAGGGCGGGCTCATTGCGATCCGGGCCGGGCAGCAATCCCGCCTTTACCAGAATCTGAAAACCGTTGCAGATGCCCAGCACCAGCCGACCAGCGGCAACAAAGCGTTCGAGTTCCTCGCGCAGGTGGTGCACGAGTTGGTTGGCGAAGACGCGGCCAGCGGCGATGTCGTCGCCGTAGCTGAAGCCGCCGGGAATCGTGAGCGCCGCGTAGTCGCGCAGCAGCGCCGGCCGTTCGATGAGGCGATTGACGTGCAGCAAATCGACGCGCGCACCGGCCTGCTGCCACGCATGCACGGCTTCGTGATCGCAGTTGGTGCCGGCCGCCCGCAAGATCAATACGCGAATCGCCGCCATCCGTTCGCACACTCCTTCTATCAGATCGCCCTCAGCGTTCCGTCGGCATCATCGCTGCCATGAGGTCTTCCACGCACGAGATACTTTATCCAGTGGGACGCGCTGCACGTTACCGTCGGGCAGGACGAAGGCGATGGCGGGCTCAGCGAGGGCGAAGGCCACGTCCCACGCCGGCACCTCGGGCAGGCAGGCCGCATGAAAATCGGCCAGGCGTGACTCGGCCACCTGTACAACGTAGCCGCTCGCCTGCGGCGCGAACACGTCGCGCTCGGTGCGTTCATCATGCGCGGCGATGGAGATCCCGCATTTCCCGGCGATCGCCATCTCGGCGACGGCTGCGGCAATGCCGTCCTCTCCCACGTCGTGCACGGCGAGGGCGATGCCGCCGGCGATCAGCCGCGCGACGCTGTGGTGTACGGCCAGTCGTGCTTCGAGCCCGACGGCGGACCAGTCGGCACCGCTGAAGCCGACGTAGTAGAAGAGCGTCGCTTCGCCAGGCATCAAACCCATGCCCGCGCCCGCTTCGGCGTCGCCGAATCGGGGCTTGGGCATGCCACCCAAATCTGTGGCAACACACCGGGCGGCCGCGGTGACGCAGCAGCGGACGTCTTCTACTATGGAAACGGCGCTAATCAGCAACGTGCGCGGTATGGCGAGGCTGCGCGGCAGGCGGCAGCGGGCGGCGTCCTCGGCCGGCATCGTAAACTCGTTGTTGAGCGAGTCCTTACCGGAGATGAAGGGCAGGCCGTAGTGCAGCGCGGCGTCATGCGCACCCTGACAGGCGCGGACGAGTTCGCCGAGGCGTGCCGGCGAGTCGCACTTCGGCCAGCAGAAGTTGTCGAGGATCGCGGTGCGGTCGGGATCGCCACCGACGCAAATCACGTTTCGCAGCGCTTCATCAACCGCGGCGACGGCCATCCAGTACGGGTCGACATCGGCGAGCTTGGGGTAGAGGCCGCAGCCGATGGCGATGCCGCGTGTGGAGTCGAGGCGGGGGCGGATGACGGCCGCGTCGGTTGGCCCCTCGCCAGCGCCGCAAAGCGGCTTGACGACGCTGCCGCCCTGTACCTCGTGATCGTACTGGCGAATGACCCATTCGCGCGAAGCGGCGTTCATGTCTGAGAGCCGC
>CAZNDQ010000399.1:0-4401 GCA_964571825.1 uncultured Planctomycetales bacterium
TCGCCAGCCCGAGACCGAGCGCCGCCAGACCCGGATGGAGAAAACTGGAAAACACCGCGCGCCTGCTTCCTTCATCAATCGGCCGCCCGCGCCGCGCACACCCCGGACGACGCGGACCCTACGATGCCGCGGCGCGCGACGCGGGCAGGTGCTCGTCCAGACACCGAATCACAGCGTCCGCCGTGTCGGCCCGATGAACGAAGCGCCGATGCCGCTCGTGCAGCGAACCCACCGCTTCTACCAGCCCCAGCCAGAAATCGCCGACGACACAGATCGGCCGCGGCCGGATCAGCCCCTTCGCCACAAACTCCCACACGATCCCCAGTTCACACAGCGTCCCCGTTCCGCCCGGCAACACCACGTACGCCTCGCCGAGTTGCATCATCCGCTCGATCCGCCCGAACACGTTGTCGATGCGGATCTCCTCGTCAACGTACGGATTGCGCTGCAGCGCGAAACCGCGATAATCGCTGAACACCGCGCACGTCACGCCGATCGTCCGCCCGCCCGCCTCCTTCGCCCCGCGGTGCGCCGCTTCCATGGTGCCGTCGTATCCGCCGTTGCAGACGGCGTATCCCGCCGACCCCAGCGCCCGCCCGATCTCCAGCGCCTGCACGTACGCCGCCTCACCCGGCCGGGGCGAACTGCTGCCGAACAAAGTCACGATCGGTCCGTTCATGCCCGCGAAAATAGCGTTTTCACGCCCCGTTGCACAGCCCGCCCTTGCCCGGACATGAAGGCGCGCTCATGATGGATCGCGTGGCGCGGCCGCGCCGCGCCCAACGGAGTCAACAACCATGATCCGCACTCACAATCACCGCACCCACCGTCCCGCCCCGCGCCGGCTCTGCCGCACCTTCGCCCCCGCGCTCCTGCTCGCCGCCCTCGCCGGCTGCCCCGAAGATCAGTTCACCGAATCCGGCAAAGCCGGCCTCATCCGCTTCAAGTCCGGCGACGAGGTCAAGCAGTATCTCGCCGACCAGGTCGACGCCGTGCAGCGCTGGCGCGGCGGCGGCGCACCCGGCATCTTCTTCCTCGGCGGAGGCGTCGCCCAGCCCCTCGCCGCGGCCGAGGGCGATGCCTCAGCCTCCTACAGCACCACCAACATTCAGGAAGACGGCGTCGACGAAGGTGACGTCGTCAAGACCGACGGCGAATACCTCTTCATCCTCGACGACACCGCGCTCAAGATCGTCCGCGCCCGCCCCGTCAATGACTTGGCCGTCGTCGCCCAGGTTGCCCTCACCGGCGTCCCCATCCAGATGTACCTGCGCGGCAATCAACTCGCCGTGCTCACCGGCAACGGCCCCGTCCCGCTCTCCGACGTCGGCGGCCCCGAAATCGCCCTCTACGCGCCCGGCACCGATGCCGAGACCAGCCTCACCATCCTCGACGTCACCGACCGCACCGCACCGCAAGTCGTCTCGACCCTCACCGTCGAAGGCACCCTCATGACCAGCCGCCTCATCGACGCCGCGCTCCACCTTGTCTTGCAGACCTGGCCCAATCTGCCCGAACAATCCAGCCGCAGCGCCGTTCTCGCCCAGAGCGTCGACGAACTGCTTCCCGACTGGGAACTCGCCCGCGCTGACGGCACAAGTGTGGCGAGCAACGTCGTCGCCCCCGGCGATCTCTATCACCCCATCGACCCGGATGGCTGGAGCGTCACCGCCATCGTCACCTTCAATCTCGATGACCCGGCCGCCCCGCCCCACAGCACTGGCGTTGTTGCCGGCGCCGGCACCGTCTACGCCTCCCCTGCCGCCCTCTACCTCTCCGACCTCGACTACAACTACGCCGGCGGCTGGCGCCAGGCGACCGACCTCTACAAGTTCGATCTCGCCGCAGACGGCGCCGCTTTCGTCGCCGCCGGCAGCATCAACGGCCGGCTCCTCAACCGCTTCTCCCTCGGCGAGCACAACGGCTACCTCCGCGCTGCCACCACGGATGAGCAGTTCAACGCCGCCGACTTCTCCGCCTCGCAAAGCAGCGCCGTCTACGTCCTCGCCCCGGATGGCGACCAGCTCAACGTCGTCGGAAGCGTCGACGGCATCGCTCCCGGCGAGCAGATTTACGCCGCCCGCTTCGTCGGCGACCGCGGCTTCCTCGTCACCTTCCAGCGCATCGACCCGCTCTTCACGCTCGATCTCGCCGACCCGGCCGCCCCCAAAGTCGTCGGCGAACTCAAGGTCCCCGGCTACTCCGACTACATCCATCCCCTCGACGACGACCACCTGCTCACCATCGGCAAGGACGCCATCGACGTCGGCGGCTTCGCCTGGTTCCAGGGCGTCCAGCTCTCGCTCTTTGACGTGACTGACTTCGCCGCGCCGACCCAGCTCTCCGCGAAGATCGTCGGCGACCGCGGCACCGAGTCCGAGGCCCTCTACGAGCCGCACGCATTCACCTGGTTTGCCCCATCCGAATTGCTTGCCGTCCCGATGATGATCGCCGAGGGCGCTGGCAACGACCCGGCCGACTACGGCGTCCCCACCTTCAACGGCCTCTGCCTCTACAGCGTCTCCACCACCACCGGCATCGAGCCCTTCGCCCAGATCCCCCTCTCCGCGCCGCCGAATGTCTATTTCCCCTTCGGTGTGCCGCAATGGACCCGCGGCGTCTTCATCAACGACTTCGTCTACGCCGTCACACCGCGCGAAGTGGCCGCACTGCCGCTTGCCGATCCGTCCGCAGCGCCAGAGCGAGTCTCACTGGATTAGTCATCCGGCCATCTCCGCGGTGGCGATCATCACGAACGTCACCTTCCCGCTGCCTTGCATTTCCAGCCGAAGCGCTTCCTTGTTCGGTCCCTGCAGGGCAATCTTGATCTTGCCGTCGTCGGATTTTTCCTCGGCGCCCAGCGTCCAGCCCAGGGCCGTCAACTCTTTGCGATAGAACTCCATCACCTGGGGCAACTCGGCCGACGCCGTGTACAGCAGGTACGGGCCCGGGCTGTCCATGTACTCGACGTCGCCTTTGACCTCCACCATGATCGGCAGTTCGTGTTCTTTCATTCCGACCTGATACCGCACGTCCGACTTCCCCTCGGCCTGGTTGATCATCACGTGAACGTGCATCCCCCGCTGCATGAACCACACGAAATCCGGTGCGCCCGGACTCCGCTCCTGTCGCCCGCCGTACCCGACGTACTCCCGCCAGCCCAGTTTCTTGAACTCCTCCCGGACAAACTTCGCGATCGCCTCATACTCGGCTGCCACCTGGTAACCGGCCGAGTCGAAATCGCTCGTCCCCGGCACGGCCGCCGCCATCTGCGGCAACCGCCGCGCATCGACGTTGCCCTGATTCTCCACCGACACCGAGAACTTCCCCGTCGTGGGGTCCTTGGTCGCGCTCACGGCCACAGAAAAACCGTTCTTGGAAAACTGCACTTCCCCGAACTGATATTCCTCGTTGATCTGCTCACCCTCGGTTTTCCACCCCGCCTCCGCCAGCTTGCTCTTGTGGAATTGCAGCGCCTCGCTCATGCCCACGCTGATTCCGCGATAGCCCACCTTGGTTGCGCTCTGGAAGAGGAGTTCCTCATGTGACAGCGTCGGAAACGTGCGAAGATCAATGACCGCCGCCGCCGCCTGCAGCGACGCCGGACGCGCCGCAGCCGCGGGCTTCCCTGTGCCCTCCGGCTGCCCGGCCCCGCCCGGAGCGCAACCCAATAGCACAAAGATTGCAGTGCACCACCCACCTAGATTCAGTTTGGACCAGCCCACGTTACATCCTCCTCAACAATGCCTTCGTCCGACGACACCGGCCGTTCTCGCCACCTCCCGTCTTCTTACTCCGCGCCCGGCCCCTCCCGCGCGTACAGCTCCTTCCCGCACTCCGGGCACACCCCCGACTCGTTTCCGCGCAGATCGTATTTGCACGCCGGGCACTCCTCCGGCCGCCCCCAGTACCACACCGTCACCACCCCCTCCGCGTTGTCCGCCGAGTGCGAGATCGAAATCAGCCGCTCCGCCCCGATCTGCGTCGCAAACTCCGACGCCTCCTCAAACAGCTTCCGCCACGTCTTGAACGTCCCTCGAAATATCTTGTGCAGCACCCGCATGCGCATTCCTCCGAACTTCAGCCCCAGGCCACCCCCGGCATTCTAATCATCGCGCCGGCCGCGCGCTTTGCCCCCGCTGCATCACAACCGCTAGAATCGAACCGACGACGACGCGCCGCCGCGCGCCCAAACAGCTAGGAGGAGTGACCGAGTGGCTGAAGGTGACGGTCTTGAAAACCGTTGTGCGGGTAACCGTACCGGGGGTTCGAATCCCTCCTCCTCCGTTCAGACCATCTATACTCCGCGGCCGCCTACAGGAGCCTGACATGAACTCGCGCTGCACCTTGGAAACCCGTCCCCTCGCCGAGAGCGACCCCGCCGTCTGGCAGATCTTCCAG
>CAZNDQ010000400.1:0-4391 GCA_964571825.1 uncultured Planctomycetales bacterium
ACGAGGGGCCGGGATATCGGAGCGGGGCGCGCGGGGGCGGGCTGCCGTCGTTCGAGGCGGACGGGGTGACGCTGCTGTCGTGGCTGCCGCTGCCGGAGTTCGGCAACCATGCGTCGGGGAATGACTGCTGGGGATACGTTTCGCCGTCGGGCCGGGAGTACGCGATCATCGGCTTGTCGGACGGGACGGGGTTTGTAGAAATCACGGACCCAGGGAATGCGAACATCGTGGGGGTGATCGCGGGGCCGAACAGCCTGTGGCGGGACATCAAGGTTTACCAGAACTATGCGTACGCGGTGAGCGAGGGCGGGAGCGGCATTCAGATCATCAACATGTCGCAGATCGACAGCGGCGTCGTGACGCTGGTGGGGACGGTGACGACGGGCGGGACGACGGCGACGCACAACGTGGCGATCGACGAGACGAGCGGGTTTCTGTATCGGTGCGGGGGGAGCAGCAACGGGCTGCGGATTTACGATCTGGCGAATCCGGCGAACCCGGTGTTCGTCGGGTCGTGGCCAGACCGGTACGTGCACGATGCACAGGTGGTGACTTACACGAGCGGGCCGCTGGCGGGTCGGCAGATCGCGTATTGCTGTTCGGGGTTCAATGGCGGCGGCACGGACACGGGGCTGGACATCCTGGATGTGACGGACAAGGGGAACATCCAGAACCTGTCGCGGGTGATCTATCCGAACCGGGCGTATTCGCATCAGGCATGGCTGTCGGAGGACCGGCGGTACATTTATCTGGACGACGAGCTGGACGAGCCGGCGGTGCTGAGCACGACGTATATCTTCAACGTGGAGAATCCAGCGGCACCGTTCTACGTCGGGTCGTATACGAACGGATCAACGGCGGTGACGCACAACCTGTACACGCACGAGGGGCGGGTATACCTGGCGAACTATCGTAGCGGGTTGCGGGTGTATGATGCGAGCAATCCGGTGAGCCTGGCGGAGATCGCGTATTTCGACACGTACCCGGGGAGCAATGCGGCGAGTTTCAACGGCGCGTGGAGCACGTATCCGTACTTCCCGAGTGGAACGGTGCTGATCTCGGACATCGAGCGGGGGTTGTTCGTCGTCGACGTCAACCTGTTCAACGCGAGCATCCTGTATCCGAACGGGCGGCCGGAGGTGGTGGCGCCGAACCAGGCGACGCCGCTGCTGATCGAGATCGAGTCGACGGAGGACCCGGTGGACGGGAGCGTCCTGTTGCACGCGAGCGTGGACGGCGGGGCAGAGACGAGCGTGGAGATGGTCGAGGTGAGCGCGAAGCGCTATGAGGGCAATCTGCCGGCGGCGGCGTGCGGCAGCCGAGTTTCGTATTACGTCACGGCGGAGTTTGCCGGGCCGAAACTGACGGTGAGCAGCCCGAGCAACGCGCCGGCGTCGACGTTCCTGGCGATCTCGGCGGGATCGCTGGAAACGGTGTTTGCCGACGACTTTGAGACGGCGCAGCCGTGGTCAGTGGTGAACTCGGGGCTGACGGATGGAGCCTGGGATCGCGGCGTGCCGGCGGGAGACGGGACGCGCGGCGACCCGACGACGGATTACGACGGCTCCGGGCAGTGCTATCTGACGGACAACGTAGCGGGCAACTCGGACGTGGACGGGGGCTCGACGACGCTGCTCTCGCCGGTGATGGACCTGAGCGCGGGCGATGGCATCCTGACGTACGCGCGGTGGTTCAGCAACGACGCGGGGTCGAACCCGGGCACCGATCCGTGGGTGGTGCAGATTACGAGCGACGGGACGACGTGGGTGGACCTGGAGAACACGTTCACGAGCAGCGCGTGGGTGGAGCGGACGTTCGTGGTGAGCGAGTACGTTGCGCCGAGCGCGCAGGTGCAGGTGCGGTTCATCGCGTCAGACTTCGGCACTGGGTCGGTGGTGGAAGCGGCGGTGGACGCGTTCAGCGTGCAGACGATCGTTTGTCCGCAGTGCGCGGGGGCGGCGGGCGCGGACTTCACGGGCGACGGGCAGGTGAACCTGAACGACTTTGCGACGCTGGCGACGTGCTTCGCGGGCGCGGGGCAGACGGAGCCTCCGGCGTCGTGCAGCCCGGAGTCCTTCACGGCGGCGGACCTGGACTGCGACGGCGACGTGGACCTGGGAGATTTCGCGATTTTCTCGACGGCGTTTTCGGGGTAGGCGGAAAACGCGGGCCGGTGACCGGTCGGCGTCGGGTGCGTATGATACCGGCCCGATCTCGACTGGTACGGCCATGACAGCAGACGCCTGCACGAGCGATACATCGACCCCCCCCTACCCGAGGCATGCGTGGTGGCGGCCGCGCATCTGGCGCGGGTGCAGCCTTGGCAGCCTGTGGCACATTCTTTCTGACAATCGCTTTGCGGTTTCGCCGCGGTACTGGCCGGAACTCGCGCTCTCGGTGCTGAACGCGGGGCTGAACAGCCTGCTGGGGATCGCGGAGCAGCGGCGGTTCGGGCGGCGGCTGTCGCACGTGGAAATCCGCGATCCGCCGGTGTTCATCATCGGTCACTGGCGGACGGGAACGACGCTGCTGCACGAGCTGCTGGCGCTGGACGAGCGGCACGTGTGCCCGACGCATTATCAATGTCTGGTGCCGCATCACTGCCTGCTGACGGAGTGGATCGCGCGGCGGTGGATGGGTTTTCTGCTTCCGCCGCGGCGGCCGATGGACGGGATGGCGCTGAGCTGGGACCGGCCGCAGGAGGACGAGTTTGCGCTGTGCCTGCTGGGGGCCCCGTCGCCGTATCGGATGATGGCGTTTCCGAATCGTCCGCCGGAGCCAGGCGAATACGATATTGAGTCGCTCGATGCGGCGCGCGTCGAGGCGTGGAAACGGACGTTCGTCACGTTTCTCAAGCATTTGACGTTCCTGCAGCCGAAGCGGCTGGTGCTCAAGTCTCCGACGCACACGATGCGGATTCCGCTGCTGCTGGAGCTGTTTCCGGAGGCGCGGTTTGTGCACATCGTGCGGAACCCGCTGGTGGTGTATCCGTCGACGCTGCATCTGTGGCGGTCGCTCTTTCGCACGCAGGCGCTGCAGGCGGCGCGGGAGGAGGGACTGGAGGAGTTCGTACTGCGGACGTTCGAGCGGATGGACGCGCGATTCGAGGCGACACGGGCGATGATTCCGCCGGGTCAGCTCTGCGAGCTGCGGTACGAGGATTTGGTGGCCGATCCGATGCGGCAGATTGGGATGATCTATGAACAGTTGGGGCTCGGGGCGTTCGAGCGGGTGCGGCCGCGCGTCGAGCGATACCTCAAGGAGCACGCGGGCTACGCGACGAATCGATACACGCTGCCGACGGAGATGCGCGAGCAGGTGATGCGGCGCTGGGGGGCATACATGCAGCGGTACGGGTATGCGGAGGAGGGGGACGCTGGGACATACCGAGCGGCCAGGATTGCGGGCGCGGTGCCGGTTGATGCGGCCGCGCGCTGAGATTGCACTTCCAAGGTTCTATTCAAAGGGCTCGATGCGCAGTGTGCGGCGCTCGAAGACGGCGAGGCCGTTCATACCTGCGTCGCGGATGATCTGCGCGGCGGTGTCGAGGTCGGCGCCGATCTGCGCGGCGCGGTGGGCGTCGCTGCCGACGGAC
The DNA here is from genome assembly GCA_964571825.1 of uncultured Planctomycetales bacterium. GTDB lineage: Bacteria > Planctomycetota > Phycisphaerae > UBA1845 > CAZNDQ01. The sequence continues at coordinate 3,596 of CAZNDQ010000400.1, forward strand.
ATGCAGATGCCGCCGAGTTGGGCGTAGCGGCGAGCGACCCAGGCAGGGGGCATGGGATCGGGGACGCCATTGCGCAGGGGAGAGGTGTTGATCTCGGGGATGAGTTCGGCTTCGAGGCAGGCGCGGAGGATTTCGTCGACGAGGTCGGGGTGGTCGGCGAGTGCGGTGCGGCCCCACCAGGTGCGGGTGTAGCGGCTGACGAAATCGAGGTGGCCGAGGACGTCGAAGGGGCGGCGGCCGGCGCGGGCCTGGGCGGCGCAGAAGCGGGCGGCGTCGCGGACGGCGAGGAGGTACTGGCGCGTACCTTCTTCGCAGGACATGCCGTCCCAGTCGTCGCGTTCGTGGACGCGGCGGCCCTGCATCCAGTGGACGCTGAGCAGGACGATGTCGAGGTCGAAGCGGGCGAGGTGCTCGAGGATGAAGTCCATGCGTTCGGGCTGGTAGCAGACCTCGATGCCGTGGCCGACGCGGAGCGTGCCGGCGTATTTGGCGCGGAGCGTCTCGATGCGCTGCCGCTGGGCGTCGTAGTCGTAGCGGCAGCCGGGCCACTCGGTGGGATGGGTGTCGAAGTGGTCGGTGAAGGTGATGCCGGCGAGACCGCGCTGCGCGGCGTGGGCGCAGACGTCGTCCATGTCAGCCTGGGAGTCGAAGGAGAAGGTCGAGTGCAGGTGCTGGTCGAAGAGGCGCATCAGATCGCTCCCCAAGATACGCGGTGGAGTCATTGCGGGCCGGCGGCGGGTCGGCCGCGTGCCGGTGGCGGTCGGATAATGTCGGGCAAGTCTTCACCAAGCAGTCG
>CAZNDQ010000401.1:0-4386 GCA_964571825.1 uncultured Planctomycetales bacterium
GGAGGACCCGACAACCGTGTACTTCCACGCCGACCAGGTGGGCACGAGCCGGGCGCTGAGCGACGGCGGCACGGCCATCGCCTCGCCGGCGGCGCCGGTGGCGCGGCGGGTGTACTCCGCGTTTGGCGAGCCGGTGTTCGAGAGCGCCGGCGAAGATTATGCGCAGACCCGCTACGGGTACGTCGGCGGCCACGGCTACGAGGAAGGGCTGCTGGGCCCCTGGGGCGGACAGTTCAACACCTACGGCGACCCGGACGAGGAAGGCACCGCCCCGCGCCTCAACTACATGCACGTCGGCGCGCGCTGGTACGACCCGAGCACGGGGAGGTTCCTGCAGAGGGATCCGATTGGAATCATTGGAGGACTAAACGTATACGCATATGTGGATCAGGATCCGAACTCACGAATTGATCCGGACGGCGATCGTCCCCGCCTTTTGGCTCGCCCAATTACTGCCCCTCCAATTGGTGGGGGCTACAATCCGCTCAATTCCATCCCCGTCACGACGGCGCTAGACCCGAGAGTGTGGTTTAATTTGGCGCATAAGGTAAGAAAGCATCCGGCCACTCCAGTCGTGGTAAGACGAGCCAAGATTACCGGTATGGGAGCGTGCTACGGAGCTATGTGGGGACTCATAAGAGGCGGAATCCCGGGAATGCTCGGTGGGGCGGCTTGGGGAGCGATCCACGCGAATTGGTTGGAAACAACGCGGATTGCGCTTGAGCATGCGCGGACTGGAGAATTGGTCCTGGTGCCCGATAGATAGAAATGCCAGTGCCAAAGCGGCGCTAGACGGAGCGACAAAAGGCGTGGACCTGGGACCGATACTGTTTTGCATACCTACCGACTTGCGGGCCGTCGCTCAGGCTGCGCCAGCGTGAGCTTGTGAGAATGCTTAGGAACTTCCTAGTCAATGCGGGTTTCGCCGCCTTAGCGACTCCCATGTTTTTATCGATAGTCGTCGACAACGCAAGGCCATCAAAGACCCTCGTAGTCATAGCATTCCTTGGGTGCTTAGCCGGAATGTACTTTATTCAATGGACTTCGGGTGTGTTCAAACGGCGGACATGAGGTGATTTGCACAGCACAGCTCTTGCGCAACATTTCGCCGGGACAATTGCGCCACCTCGATTCTGCTGCATACACTTCCCCTTGGCCTGTCGCGGCTGACGCACTAGAAGCGGGAGATCCCGGCGACCGAGGATGTCGAGTACGAGCTGACGTACGTCTACGACAAGCTCGGCAACCGCATGCGCAAGATCGACCACGTCAAGGACTTCACCACGGTCTACCATTACGATGTGCACGAGCCGGCGCAGGGGCAGGGGCCGGACCCCTTCGCCTCGCACAACAACCGTCTCCGGCAGTGAGCAGTTCCTGTTTCACAGCAGGGCTAGTGTACGACGAAGGCGGCACAGGCCTCCCCGGGATCAGAGGGGTTGGTCCCCGGCGCGTTGGGGTGTGACGGGCGGCGGGGATCAGGGGGCTAGTTGGGCGGCGACGTGCCAGATGAGGTCGGTGCCGAAGTGGGCGAGGACGGCGGCGAGGATTCCGGCGCGGAGATAGGCGAAGGCGAAGAGGGCGCCGAGCAGGCCGTTGAGCGCGGCGAGCCAGACCCAGGCGAGCGGCGGGACACTGCGCAGGCCGCCAAAGAGAAACACCGCGCCCGGCGAATGGGCGGCGCTGAAGGCGAGTGAGCTGAGCGCGACGGCGAGCGCGACGGCCCAGGCGGTGCGGGGCAGGACCCGCAGGAGCAGGCTGAGCAAAAAGAGGCGAAAGAGGATCTCCTCGCCGAAGGAGGCGGCGACGCTGGCGATGAGGGCGGCGGTGAGCGAGGGCGGGTGGAGCATCGCAGGGAGGGTTCCCGGCGCGAACCGCTGGATGGCGGCGACGGCCGCGACGAGCAGCGCACCGGCGAGGAGGCCGGCGGCGAAGGCGCCGAGGTGCGCGCGGGCGACGGCCGGGGTGCGTCCGGTCGCGGCGAGGAAGGGGGTGGGCTCGAGGCCGTGGCGGCGGGCGAGGCGGAGGCCGATGAGGGCGAACAGGCCGTAGGCGGCCGTCAGGCCCACGGCGAGGACGGCGGCAAAGAGCGGCAGCGGCAGCGGGAGGCGGCGCGATTCGGGCGGGAGCGCGCGGAGGATCGCAGGGACCGCGGCGGCGGCGGCCAGCCCGAAGGCGGTCGAGAGGGCGAAGGCGGTTGCGGCGTCGCGCCGAAGCGCGACGGGCGGCGGACTGATGCGCAGGTTCATTTCGACGGCCCTGTGCGGCAACGAATTTGCGGTTACGGTATCCGACGCGGACGGAGCACGCGGCGCGGGCCCCGGCCGGTCGTTGTGTGCGCACGGATTGTCCATGCGGGCGAGACGCGGATCAATCGGCCGCGGCGCGGCGTCGGGCGCGGACGAAGGCGAGGGAACTGCGCGATGGGGCAGCGATGGATCGTGGTCGCGGGCGGGGGAACCGGTGGGCACCTCTTCCCGGCGACGCCAGTCACGGTCGCGTTTGGGCCTCGACGTCGGAGGCCTCGCGCACGATTCTGAAGCCAATTGTCTCACGCATGCCGACCGCATCCGCATCAAATGGCCGCTTGTTGAATGTCGGAAGTGGGAATCGAGCCGTGCACGTACACGCCATCGCATTGTCGACTTGCCAACCGCTACTGCGTAACACGTGAGTGCTGCCGGACACCGGTCCTTGCGGGTCGATGGTCGTCCCCTGTGCCGCACACCAAGAGTAGTAGTCGTTCGAATGGTAATCTTGCACCCATTCGAATGCATTGCCGTGCATGTCGTACAGGCCCCAGTCGTTAGGCAGCAGCAGTGCAACCGGCGCAGCGCTTGTCCTATCACCGAGGCACCAGCCATACTTCTCCATCCCGACGGCCAGGGAACCGAAGCTGTACCAGGTCGTGCGGCCGGCACGGCAGGCGTATTCCCACTCGGCTTCAGTGGGCAGGCGATAGACGGCACCCTCTTGATCGGACAGGCGCTTGCAGAAGGCGTCCGCCTGCTTCCAAGTGATTCGGACGGCGGGAGAATCCCCGTCGGGCGAATATTTTTGATCCGCGCGATGGTCGGGAAAAACCGCCCTGAATTGGTCGTTTGTAACCTCGGTCACTGCCATGAAAAAGGGGCGTGTGATTTTGACCTGGTGCGGCGTTTGATTCGCAAAGACACGATGCATGTCCGGTCCCATGGTGAACGTGCCGGGCTCGATGCGAACGAACCTCATGCCCAACGTGTTCACGTGGGCACGGTGCCAGATTTCGTCGCGTAGCGCATCGTCCTCGGATGCAAGTATGCCGAGTCGGTGGACGGCCGGCCACCATGTCTCTCGCTCGGACGCGCAGACAGCACGCTTGAGACTGTCGAGTTCGTCGTTCGACACTGAAATACTCTGAGCGTTCGCAAACGGCGTGGGCGGGAGAGGCAGCAGAGCAATACTTATGCTGATAACAATTGTGCTGGTTTTCATAATGTGCTCCTTCTCAAGAAATGCGACTCGCCCCCCCCTCCCTCTTAGCGGTTTTTGGGCGAAACGAGTGACGTCAATGGCCCGTTTTCCTGGCCACGCGTTGCCTGGGCACTTGGCTACCAGCAAGAGGTGTGCCAGCAAACGCCCGAGAACAGCCCGATTTTGTTCGTGCCCCACGTGACGAGGGCATCAGCCTCGGTACACTAAGTCCAGTTCTTGGCCAAATTCAGCAGGGATGCGCGCGATGGGGCAGCGATGGATCGTGTTTGCGGGCGGAGGGACCGGGGGACATCTGTTTCCGGCGCTGGCGGTGGCGGATGAGATCCGGCGGCGGGAGGCGGGGGTCGAGATCAGCTTTTTCGTGACGCAGCGGGCGTTTGACGCGGAGACGCTGGGGCCGACGGGGTACGAGGTGGTGCCGCAGGAGGTCCGGCCGTTCACGCTGCACCCGCTGCGGGCGGCGGGGTTTCTGCGCTCGTGGCGGCGGAGCTGTGCGGCGGCGGCGCGGCGGTTTGGTGGGCGCCGGCCGGCGGTGGTGGTCGGGGCGGGCGGGTACGCGGCCGGGCCGCCGCTGCGGGTGGCGCAGCGGATGGGCATTCCGACGGCGATCCTTAACCCGGACGCGGTGCCGGGGCGGGCGAACCGGTATCTGGGGCGGCGGGCGGCGGCGGTGTTCGCGCAGTGGGAGTGCACGGCGCAGCACTTCGCGCGGCCGGAGGTCGTGGAGACGACGGGGTGCCCCGTGCGGGGGGAGTTTCTGCGGGCGGAGCGCGCGGCGGGGATCGCGCGGTTCGGGCTGGATGCTAGCAAGCGGACGCTGCTGGTGACGGGGGCGTCGCAGGGGGCGCGGTCGATCAACCTGGCGCTGGTCGCGCTGCGGGGGGAGCTGGCGAAGGCGGCGGGGTGGCAGGT
>CAZNDQ010000402.1:0-4374 GCA_964571825.1 uncultured Planctomycetales bacterium
CCGCCCGGCACGACGTAGCCCGCCAGCAGGAGTGCGAGGAACCCGGTGGCGTGCGCGCCGACCAGGGCAAATCGCGTGCGGTAGCGCAGCTCGACGAGCAGGCCGACGGCGATGCCAAGCCAGGCGGAGCCGACGATGGCCTCAAACATGTTGGCGACGGGGATGCGTCCGAGGATGAACCAGCGGAGCCCGATGCCGGTGGCGTGCACGGCCATGGCCAGCACGAGCAGCACAAGCGAAACGACCCACGGCGTTCGCCAGCGGGTGACGACGGCGGGGACGGCGAAGAGCATACCGAGGACGTAGATGCCGAAGCCCCAGGTGAACTTTCCCCAGGCGTAGTAGGTCGCTTCGGCGCTGCGCTGCGTCTGGGCGGGATAGACGCCGTTGGCGGCGAGTGCCGGCAGCGCGGCCGCGAGTTCATTCAGGCTGCTTTGCACCTTGTCAGGTTCGGCGGAGCGCCAGCCCTTCCAGAGCCCGGCCCATTTGGCCATGACGGAAACCGCGTGCGCCTGCGTGACGCCGGGGACGGTGCCGCCCTCGGCACCGCCGCTGCGGATGCCGAGCTGGGCGCGCAAGTCGGGCGGCAGGTTGGCCTGCAGTTCCTCGACGGTGTGCCACAGGTCTGCTTCGTCACCGACGGGCGTGGGCACGATGCGGAGCATGCGATCGAGGAACATGGCGATCGCTTCGGCGTTGCGAACGCGGCGCATGGCGGTGACCATCGGCGCCATCGGTTCGAGTTCGGCGATGCGCTGCTGGACGACGGGGGAGGCGAGTTCGCGGGGCGTCATGTAGCCGGTCTGCTGAATGCGCTGCCGCTCGGCATCGTTCATGTGCGCCGAGAGGTGGATGCGCACGCCCTTGTCCTTGATGCGGATGACGGGCGAGTCGGCGTAGGCCTCGCGGTTGAAGAGCCACTCGAGGAGCGAGGCCATCGGCGAAAGACCGGGCAGGTGCTCTTTGCCGTACATCTCCATCATCGATTCGCGAGCGAAGGAGTCGAGCGTCTTGTAGCGGTTGTCGTCCTGGACGGCGATGAGGCGGGCGCGCGACCAGTCGATCTGCCGGTCGAGCGCGGCCGCAGCGGTGGAGGGCGCAAACGGTTCTTCGGCGGCCCGGGCGGCACCACCCGCGAACAGAAGGGCGCCGAGGAGGGCGGTGACGATCGAACCGCGGCGCAGCGCGCCGGTCGAGGCATTCATGACTGCGGGCTCCAGGGAGTTCGGTTCGGCGCTGTCGACCGGATTGGCCGATTCGATGGAGGCCACGACGGCGGCGCGGCGGCGCCGGATGAGGACGGGTTTGACATAGAAGGCGTAGAGGCTGCCAAGGGTGACGAGGCAGCAGCCGAGGAGCATGGTCCAGATGCCGCGGCGGTTGCCGACGCCGAGGATGGTCCAGCTCCAGTGGTCGCCGGCGGCGCCGCTCTGAAAGAGCGTCCAGTTGCCGGCGGTGCAGGTCTGGTTGGTGTAGACGGCCGCGGGGACGGGCGCGGTCGCGTGGCTGGTTCGGATGAGGAAATCGCTCCGCCAGGATTCAGCGGTGCGCCGGCCGGGGAAGAGCTTGGCGCTGAGTTTGCGCGGGATGAGCGTGACGCCGAGCGGGTGTTCGACGCGGGAATAGATCACCTCGAACTCGGTGCCGGCGACGGTGACGTGGACCGGCCGGGTGTCGACGTGGGGATACTGGCTGAACGGGATCCAGCGCGTGACGGGCGAGCCGGCCTGCGGGTCGCGCGGCGATAACGTCACGCGAACAACAGACACCCCGCGCGGCGCGATGTTCGGGCGGCGGCGTTCGAGCGGCTCGATCACGGGGGTCGCATCGGTCGCGGCACTGTGCACAAGCGAGCGGATGGTGAGGTCGAGCGGCGTGTTGAGCAGTACGACGTTTTCCGGCGCGCCAAGCCGCAGCGGGCGGACGTCGACGCGGCCGTCGGGGGCGAAGACGGCGAGGCGCGGCTCGATCCCGGGCCCGGCGGCGATCGTGACCCAGCCGTCGGCGCTGGTGCGATAGCGCAGGACGAGGTTTTCGTCATACGGCCCCGTGCGGTGGCGGACGCCCTGCTCGTCGATGTCCTGCGAAAGGCCGGGGTAGCGCTGGATGACGGTGCGGTTGTAGGATTTTTCGGCGCATTTCACATCGACGGAAGCCATCGGCGAGGCGGCGCCTTCGAATCCGGGCGTCATCAGCGGCCAGCTCGCCTGTACGTCGCGGACCGTCAGTTCGTACGAGGTGCCTTCGAGCTTGATCGTCTGGCCGGGGACGATGGGGACCGTCTTGCTGAGTGGCGGGTCCTTGAGTTCGATCTGCAGCTCATGTGACGCGGCGAGCGGGGCGAAGAGCGGAGCGAGTTCCTCTTCGCGCTCAATCCAGCGGAAGTCGACGGGGATGCCGCGCGGCATCATGGACCGCGCCGGCTGAAGGGCGAAGAGCGCCTCGTCGATCACCGTGCCCCCGACCGAAAGCGAAAGTTCGATGGCCGGATTCGGTGCGCCGCCGCCCTCGACCGGGCGGTTGTCCATGCGCGCGACGTAGGGGAGATAGGCGTCGACGGAAATGTCGAACGGGAGCGCCTCGTCGCGCACTTTGATCGGCAGCCGCCAGTGCTCGAACAGGCCGGTGGGCAGGGTCAGGCCGGCAAGCTGCACGGCGGGGGTCGTGCGTTTGGACCTGACGGCTCGGCCGGCGGTGTCGAAGAGGACGCCGCCGTCCTCGGGATAGCGTTCGCGGAAGAAGGGCAGGCCCTCGATAGGCAGAATGTGCCGCGTCGTCTCGTCGGTTCGGCGCACGTAGAGCGCGGTCGTTTCGTTGTCGTAGAAGGTGCTGGCCGGAACGTCCGTGACGAGGCGCGCGAGCAGGGCATTCGGGACCAGTTCGATCTCCATACCGTCGTTGAGCGTCAGGTCCTGCGTGCGGCCGCCCGCCACGGCAGTGACGATCGCCGAGGTGATGGCGCCATCCTGCCGCGCGTTGACTTCGTGGACGGCAAGTTGCACGGCGCCGCCAAAGGCGGGCATGAAGTTGCCCCAAGCCTGGCCGCTTTCGGCAAGAACCTCGGCGATGACGCGCTGGTTGCCCCCGGCGGTGCTGACGAGTTGGATGCGCGGCGAGAAGAGGATCGTATCTCCCTCGGTCTTGGTGCCGAAGTACAGGAGCGAGCCGCCAACGAGCAGCAGCAACCCGGTGTGCACGGTGAGTACGCCGGCGTTGACCCAGGACAGGCGGATGCGCGTGATGGTGGCGAGGATGAGCGAGATGGTGAAGACGACGATGAGGCTGGTGAAGACCCAGTGGCGGAAGATTTGCATCTCGGTCATTTCGAGGGCGCCGCGCACCTGGGGCAGGGCGGAGGCGATGCAGGCGTAGACGAGGATGAGCAGGAGGACGGCGACGCCGAAGCGGATGCTGGAGAGCAGGCCGATAATCGGGTTTGTTCGCCAAGCGGCCAGTGTCGGATTCATGAGACCCTTCCGCGGTTTTTCAGCAGGTGGAGGAAAAGTCGCAGGGGATGGGGGCGGCTGCCCCGGTCAGACCCCGCGAAACCCGGCCCAATGCGGGTTGTACCCGTCGGCACTGTATTGCACGTTGCGTGCCAGAACCCCCGATCCCGTGTACATGCCCCGGCCGACGCCGCATCAGCCGTTTCGTTCGTATCGGCCGGCCGCCATTATTCAAGGCGGATAGATTCCACCAGCTTGCGAAAACTGGCTTCGTGGGCGGCGATGGTCTCCTTCGGCCCGACGGCCTTGAAAAAGTAGGAGCCGTTGGGCGTTTCGACGATCGCGGCGAGGAGGCGCGCCGTCCCTTCGATCTTCGCGCCGCCGCTCTGCATCATCATCGGATCGTTGTAGAGTCCGGCGACGTCGAGTGTCGTCACCTTCAACCCGGCGATCTCGCGCTTTTCGATCAGCGCGTCGTTGTCCGCGACGGGTCCGCCGGATTCGTTGGTGAACATGTTCTTCCAGCGGTCGATGTTCATGTCGGTCGGGCCGCCCTGTCCGGGACCGAAGTAGAAAACGATCATCTGGCCGTCCTGGCCGTCGTCAGCGGCGCGGGGCATTGCAAACTGGGCGAGGCGCATTGAGCTGCTCGGCGGCTCGGGTTTCCAGTCGAGGGGTGGATCGTACTTGAGCGTGCCGGCGCTCTGGGCGGTGCCGCTGCCGGGGACTGGCGGATGGCCGGCGGGCAGCTCGCCGGATGTCGAGGCGGCCGCGCCGGGAGCCGGCATTGGCGGGTGTCCGGGCGGTAGCGCGGCGGCGCCGGCGGGCTGGTCCTTGCGCAAGTAGTCCTGCAAGTCTGCCACGTCTCCGCCGCCGGCCGTCGCGGGCGCCGGCTCTTCCGCCGCGGTCGCCGCTGTGGGAGTCGTGG
>CAZNDQ010000403.1:0-4363 GCA_964571825.1 uncultured Planctomycetales bacterium
CTGGCAACGCCGCGAAGCGCGGTCCGCAGGGTCGCGCGGCCGGGAGACACGACGCGACCAGCGCCGGCCGTCTCCACTTCGCGCATGCCGCACGAGTCGGAGAGGATGACGGGCCGGCCGGCCGCCATCGCCTGCAACGCCGCCACGGGCGGGCGGTCAATCAGCGCCGGCTGCACCAGCAGGTCGACGCGATGCAGCAGCGCCCGCTGCTGCTCGGGCGTGGGATCGGCGATCAGCGTAACGCGGTCAGCCGTGCCCTTGCGCCGCGCGGCCGCCTCGATGCTCCGCTGCCACTGCGGAGGAATCGGACCGGCCATCACGAGGTGCCACTGTTCGAGATCGTGAACGAGGTCCTCGCAGACGCGAAGCAGCGGAATCAGCCCTTCGTACGGATGAATCGGGCCGAGCAGCAGCAGCAGGCGGCGGCCCGCGGGCAGACTCAGACCCGTCGACTCAGGCGAAGGGACCGTCGAACCCGTTTCGGGCTCGGGGTCGAGCCCCACCGGGAGGATCACCGCGCGTTCGGCGAGCCCGCGCAGCCGCAGCGTTTCCGCCTCGACGGTGGAGACGGCGTGAATGCGCGTCGCCTCGCGCAGATTGCTGTTTTCGTAACGGAAGGCGGCCCAGCGCCGGCGCCACGGGTGTTCCTGAAAGGGCCGCGGAGAGAGCATCCCCAAGGGCGAGATCACCGTCGGCAGCCCGGCACGGCGTGCGGCCGGTGCGAAGTCGCGGTTCAGCTTATTGTACAGCCCGTGCAGGTGCAGGATGTTCGCATTGCGCAACAGATCCTGCGGGTAAAGTGCAAGGCCGTTGCCGCCCGAAGCGCCCAATACCGTCACCTCGGTGGCATAGGACGGATCGACGCCCCCCGTCAGCGTGACAACGTGGGATTCCACGTCCTGACTGCGCAGCGCGTTCAACAGCGGCGCCAGACACAGCGGGATCGACCCCGCCTGCGGGGCAAACGACTCGATCGCATGAATGACTCGCAGCGCCATAAAGCGGCAATTCTAGGCAACGGCGGTGGGACGTGCCAGTCTGCCGGCGTTTACCGGCGTTTGGCGAACTGGGCGAACCACAGCTTGAGCGTCACGAGGTTGATCACCACCCGCGGGTGAAACGCCGGACGCAGCAGCAGGCTGGTCGTCGAACGGCGCAGCCGGCCCAGGCCGCGATCGCCGGGGTCGTCCGTGACGCGCCGGCCTTCCGCGTCCGCCATGCAGCCGCGGAGCAGCGCAGCCACCGACGCGCGGTCGAACCACCGGTCGAACTCGCGCTGCGGATCGAGCAGCGTCTCGACGATGAACTTCTGCACCGGCCCGTTCTGGCGGAAGATCTTGCGCCATTTGGTCCGACTGTGTTCCGTGCTGAAGGGAACGGCACAGAGGTCGGGGGCGATTTCGCTCAAGGCGGTGCGGAGAAAAGCCTTTTCGGCACGCTGCTCGGCGGGCAGCCGCTGCGCCAGTTCCAGCATCGGGATGTCCAGCAACGGGCTGACCGGGTTCATGTAAAAACGCCACAGCGACTTGGGCCCGGTGAGCAGCCGCGGCACGCGCACCTGCCAGTATAGCCGGTCGTGCAGGTCGTGCGCGGAGGCGACCGGGCCGATGTCCGCCAGCAGCCCCTCGATCTGCGCGCGGTAGTCGGCGAGACAGGCACGGGCGGCGTCCGGCCGCATCAGGAACTTGACCAGGCTGACGCGCGGGCCGACGCGCACACCGGTGCGCTCCAGCGCTTCGTTCCGGCTACCGATGTGACGCTCGCCGCGGTAGCATTGGTCCCCGAAGAGAATCACGTCGTGGTCGGCACTGAGCCGCCGCGCAAGCGTCTCGCGGTCGGTGAAGGCGCCGAGCAGGCCGCACAGCCCGTCGCTGCTGGCGACGATCTGCGCCGCCTGCTCGGGCAGATGGCTGTTGTCGAGGCGATGCCGCACATGCGGGATCCCGGCCGCCGCCGCGACCCGCGCGGCAACGGCAAAGTCCGCTTCGTCCGACTCGCGCTCATCATACGTCCACGTGACCGCGCTGAGCGGCAGGCCGGCACGCCGCGCGCAGGCAAGCATCACGCGCGAATCGACCCCGCCGCTCAGCGCCAGCAGCGGCTTCTCGAACGGCCGCAGGTGCCCGCGCATGCACGTCGTCACCGCGTGCAACAGGTCCTCGGCCGGCGGCGTCTCCCCCGGCCGGAAAACCGGACACCAGTAACGCGACAACTCGGTGCGCTCGGCCTCGACCACGAGCCGCCGCGCCGGCCCGAGCAGCCGCACCGCATCCCAGTAGCTGTATTCACCGAACAAAAACCCGTTGAGCGCCATGCTCAGCACGGAGCCGCCGGTCGGCTCCCCGCAGACGCCCGGCACCACGCGAAACGCCTTCGGCTCCGGCGCCAGCAGCACCATCCCGCCCTGCCGCGCCCAGAACATCGGCCGCGAGCCGGAGCGATCCGTCACCGCGATCAGCCGGCGCCCCGAGCGGTCGACGACGACGATGACGAACGAACCGGGGAGCGTCTCCAGCGCAGCCTGCCCACCCTCCCGATAGCGCCGGGCAACATACGCAGCATGGGGATCGATATCCTCAGCCGCGGCGGACTGCCGCTCGACGATCACGTCGTCGCTTTGGCCGACATAGCCGTCGATCAGCACAAGCAGATCGTCCGCCACCAGCGTTCGCGCGCTGCGGCGCGGATAGGCGCCGCGCCAGACAAAGCCGGCACAAAGCTCGGGCGACTCGACCAGTGCCTCCCAGCGCCCGCCTGATTCACCGGCGAGCGGCGCAGCCGCGGCTCGCGCCACCGCGGCGCAGTCCCCGTTTCGATCCGTCGCCATCGCCACAATGATCGCCGACATCCGTCGTTACGCTCCCGAATCCAGTCGCCGGCCGGACCGGCCGGACGCCGTCCGCACCCCCCGCGAAGGAGCACTGATATACCGTTGAAATCGCCCGCCGTCGATCTTCCCTGCGGTTGCCGGTCCGCGCCGGGCGGATAGACTTGACCGCATGTCGGCGCACGAACTCGCCCCCTACGCGGTTCACCCCGAGCGCTCGGCCGGGCGCGTACACGACGAGCGCCGCCCGACCCCGCCTGAGGGCCCGTTCGCCCTCGACCGCGAGCGGATCATCCACTGCGCCGCCTTCCGCCGCCTCGAGTACAAAACCCAGGTCGTCGTCAATCACGAGGGCGACCACTTCCGCACCCGCCTCACGCACACGCTCGAGGTGGCCCATCTCTCGCGGCGGCTGGCGCGACGCCTCGCCGCCAACGAGGAGCTGTCCGAGGCCATCGCCCTGGCGCACGACCTCGGCCATCCGCCCTTCGGCCACGCCGGCGAGGCGGCCCTGCGCGAGCTGATGCTCGACCACGGCGGCTTCGAGCACAACGTCCAGTCGCTCCGCGTCGTCGATTACCTCGAACACCCCGTCCCCGATTACCGCGGCCTCAACCTCTCCTTCGAGCTGCGCGAATCCCTCGTCAAGCACGTCACGCCCTACGACAACCCCGAGCCCGAAGCCCACGACTCCCCGGGCATGCAGGCCCTGTTCGAGGTCGGCGTCATGCCGCCGCTCGAAGGGCAGATCGCCTCGCTCGCCGACCAGCTCGCTTACGTCGGGCACGACACCGAGGACGCCGTCTCGGCAAACCTGCTCGACTGGGGCCCGCTGGACGAGGTGCGGCTCTGGCGCGAGGCGGCCGCGCCGTGGCGCCGCGCGCACTCCGAGGCACCGCTCGCCGCGCTCACACGCCCCATCGTCGACGCCATGATCGACCGCCTCCTCGACGACGCCGCGACCCACACCGCAGCGCGCCTGCGCGAATCGCGCGTCGACTCCGCCGACGCCGTGCGCCGGCTCGAACACGGACTCGTCGATTTCTCGCCACCGGGGCAGGCGCTCGTCGCCGAGCTGCGCGCATTCCTCCTCGATCACTTCTACCGCCACCATCGCCTCATCCGCATGGACGCCAAGGCGCGGCGCTTCGTCCGCGAGGTGTTCCGCGCCTACAGCGAGCAGCCGCGCATGCTGCCGCCGCGCTTCGCCGCCCGGATCGAGGAGCAGGGCGCGCACCGCGTCATCTGCGATTACATCGCCGGCATGACCGACCGCTATTGCCAGGACGAGTACAAGCGGCTGTTCGAGCCGTTCGAGCGCGTATGACTCGGCCGCGCGGCGAGCCCGCCGCTCAGCAGACCACGTCATCAATCAGCGAAATGCTGAGCACGGTGAGCTTGGCCACGTACACGCGGGCGCGGTTCGCCTGAATGCCGTGTTGGCGCGCCTCGACGATGTAGTGGTCCTTCGAGGCGTGGCCCTCGCGCTGGTCGTGCACGTCCGCGTCGGTCAGCCACAGCCCGCTCTCGCTCGCC
>CAZNDQ010000404.1:0-4361 GCA_964571825.1 uncultured Planctomycetales bacterium
CAGCCCTGTGAGCCCGAGTGGGCTGATTGGATGCCCAACGGGCCAGACAACCTCGTATTCTCCATGGTCGCTGGCGATGACGGAACGGGCCCGGCCTTGTTCGCCGGTGGGTGGTTTGACGAAGCCGGCAGCATTCCGGCCAAGTCCATTGCCAAGTGGAACGGAAACTCGTGGGCGCCGCTGGGAAGCGGCCTGGACAATTCGGTGGGAGCGGCTGTCTATTCGCTCTGCGCTGGTACACAGAATCTCGGCGCATCACTCTTTGCCGGAGGCCTTTTCTCCGCCGTTGGCGGTATTCCGACTCGAAACATCGCCCAATGGAACGGCTCAGCCTGGTCGCCCCTTGGCGGTGGTGTTTACGACCACGTAGATGCGATGGCGATCTTCGACGACGGCACCGGGCCAGCGCTGTACGTCGGTGGAGCGTTCTACTACGTTGACGACGGTGCCCACGCTTATTGTATTGCCAAGTGGGATGGCCAGACTTGGTCCGACCTGGATGGAGGGGTTAACTTCGTCGTCAGTACGCTCGTCGTTTTTGATGATGGGAACGGCGAGGCCTTGTATGCAGGTGGTAGCTTCACCGGCGCCGGCTATGACATCCCGGACGGCAAAGCGTCACCCGCCGAAAACGCGCTTGCGTTGCCGCCGCGAGTCGAAGCAAGGCGCATTGCGAAATGGGACGGCAAGCAATGGCACGCTCTCGGAGATGGATTCGCTCGAGATGTGCGCGGGCTCGCCGTCTTTGATGATGGGATCTCGGGCCCGCAACTCTACGCCGCGGGCGAATTCAATATTCCGACCACGGGTACAATCGCTGTGGCAAGGTGGAACGGAACTGAATGGACCTTCATGAATCCGGGGTTCGACAGCTACACCTACACACTCGCCGTCGTCGACGATGGCGCGGGCCCCGCGCTCTTTGCCGGCGGCGAGTTCACTGGCGGAATACGCAAGTACACGCCCGAAGGCTGGGTCACGCCCGGCGGTGGCGTAAACGGAATCGTCGAGAGGATTGTCGAGTACGATTTCGGCGCGGGCCCCGGTGTATTCGCCGGCGGCTGGTTCACTTCGGCGGGTGGAAACTATTCCCCCCACGTCGCACGCTGGGGCTGCCCGCCGCTCGTCACCCATTGCGCCTGCGGAGACCTCGACCTGAGCGCTGGCGGCGTCAACATCGATGACTTCACGCTCCTGGCGACGTGCTACGGGCTGGAAGCGCCGAACGGGGATTGCGATTCCCAGACCTTCTCCTGTGCCGACCTCGACGCCAACGGCCGCATCGACTTGGGAGACTTCGGGACCTTCGTCATGCTATTCGGAACCCTCAATCTCAACACACCTCCCGACTGCCTGACCATCGACTGAAAGGGAGTGCCCGCAGGAACCGCAGTTGTTGAACCCCGCCCCCGGACGCGACAGCGCGAATCATCGCGCGCCCGCCCGGCCGCGCAAACTTGTCCCCGCGCGCTACGACCCCCGCGCCTTGCGCCGCCGCAGAATCGTGGTGCGGCTATTTGATATACCCCAGCGCGCGCAATTGCTGCGCCAACGCCGGGTCGAGCTCCGTCGGCTTGGCGGAGAACGCCGGGTTCTCCTTGTTGGCAACGACGATAGACTGCAACTGCCTGACCAACTCGCAATCCGACGGGGATTCCCACGAAAACACGCTGTGCTGCTCTTGCGGGTCGGCCTGCAGATCGTACCTGAAGAAGTGATCGTTCAGCCAGGCTACCAGCTTCTGGCGAGGAGTGCGCAGTGACGCGATATGCCGCTGGTCATAGACGATTTCGCTGAATACGGGCCGCTCTTCGACTGCTCCCGGACCGTGGACCAGCAGATCCCGTCCTTGGAATGGGGCCGCTCCCGGATCAACGTGCAACAGGGAGAGGAGCGTCGGCGCCAAGTCGATCAGACTCGCCTGCTGTTCGATCTCCTGCGGCCGCACACCAGGTATCCGCATCAACAACGGCACATGAACGATCTCATCGAACAACGTGTGGCCGTGCCGGCCGGAATAGCCGTGCTCCCCCCACTCTTCACCGTGATCCGAGGTGAACACAAGGATCGTCTTGTCCGCGAGACCCAGATCGTCCAGTTGCCGCAGGAAGGCCCCGATCTGCTCATCCATGTACCGAATCTCCCCATCATAGAGGGAGACCAGATGACGGACGACTGGATTGTCAACCCCATGACGCTCCTCATTAAAGGGGATGAGCTGTTCTTCCGTGACGGCGAACGGGATCGGACCGGTGTAACCTTCGTCAAACATGCGATCGTAGGGGGGACGAGGGGTCCAGGGCCCATGGACCACGTACGAGTGAATGAAGCAGAAGAACGGCTCTTCGCGGTGTTCGGCCAGCCAGGCCCCGGCGCGGTCGAGAATCTCCTCCAGAACGTCCACTCCATCCTCGAGGTAATGGCTGTTATACACCTCGAACCCCTGATCGAGATTCCAGCAGGAGTCGAGATAGCCCCCCTCGGTGAACGCGGCGGTCCGGAATCCCCTGTCGTGAAGTATCTCGGCCAGCGTAAGAAATCTGTCGGCAAGCGGCACGGCGTATTCCTGCTTGTCGGAGAGCTGGAGTCCCTTGGCCCCATGCACCGAAGGGTAGAGGGATGTGAACATCGTCGCGTGCGAGGGAAGCGTCACTGCGGAGTTGCTGAAGGCGTGGCGAAAATTGAGTGATTCCGTAGCCAGGTGATCGATATGCGGCGAAGTCGGGCGACGATAACCCATGTAGCCCAGATGATCCGCGCGCAGCGTGTCGATCGAAATGAGGATCAGCTTGTCAGGAGGCGAATCACGAACAGGCGAAACGAGCAGCGCGGCCACCACGCTCAGCCCTGCCACAACGCATGCCGCCAGGATGACCCACCGCACACCCCCACGGCTCACGGTCTTGTGCGTGACATCCCCCATCAACTCCGCCTTTGATCCCCCAGGTGCGGCCGGTATCATACCTCAGATTACCCCATGATGAGCAGAAAGTCCAAGCAGCGCCCATTCGCCCCCCGACTGCCTGACCATCGACTGAACGGGAGTGCCCGC
The DNA here is from genome assembly GCA_964571825.1 of uncultured Planctomycetales bacterium. Taxonomy (GTDB): domain Bacteria; phylum Planctomycetota; class Phycisphaerae; order UBA1845; genus CAZNDQ01. The sequence continues at coordinate 3,053 of CAZNDQ010000404.1, forward strand.
AGGAACCGCAGTTGATGAACCCCGCCCCCGGACGCGACAGCGCGAATCATCGCGCGCCCGCCCGGCCGCGCGAACTTGTCCCCGCGCGCTACGCCCCCCGCACCTCGCGGAAGAACGCCCGGATCTCCTCCACCAGCACCTCCGGCTCCTCCAGCGCCGCAACGTGCCCCCCGCGCGCCGGCTCCGTCCACCGCCGCACGTTGTACACCCGCTCCGCAAACTCCCGCGGCACCACCAGCTCCCGCTCCCCCGGAAACATCGTCACACCGGTTGGGCACTCAATCCGCTCCCCCGGCCGCAGCCCCGCCGGCGCCCCGCCCTGCCGCTTCTCGAAATACCGCCGCATCGACGAGTTCATTGTCTGCGTCGCCCAGTAGATCGTAATCGTTGTTAACAATTCATCCTTTGTGAACCGCCGCTCGACCTCCCCGCCGCAGTCGCTCCACGCCCGGAACTTCTCCACGATCCATGCCGCCAGCCCCGCCGGCGAGTCGTTCAGCCCGTACGCCGCCGTCTGCGGCCGCGTCGCCTGCAGCGCCGCGTACGCCCCCTCCTCCCGCTCCCACCGCCGCACACGCTCCACGTACTCCCGCTCCCGCTCCGTCAATTCGCTCTCCGCCGGCAGCGGCTCCGGCCACTCCAGATCAACCGACCCCAGATGAATCCCCGCCACCACGTCCCCATGAAACCGCCCCAGCGCGCTCGTCACCCGCGCCCCCACGTCCGTCCCGAACGCGCCGAACCGCTGATACCCCAGCAGCCCCGTCATCAGCTCCCGCCACAGATTGTCCACCCGCACGAATCCGCGCCGCACCGGCCGCTCCGAAAATCCGAACCCCGGCAGCGACGGCACCACCACGTCGAACGCATCCGCCGCGTCGCCCCCATGCCCCTCCGGATCGCTCAGCGGCCCGATGATCTTGTGCATCTCGAAAAACGTGCTCGGCCAGCCGTGCGTCAGCACCAGCGGAAACGGCCGCCGCCCCTGGCCCGGCGCCTGCACAAAGTGAATCTCCACCCCGCCAACCTTCGCCCGGAACTGCGGCCACTCGTTGATCAGCCGCTGCTGTGCCAGCCAGTCAAAATCATCCACCCAGTACGCCACCAGCTCCTGCATGTACGACAGGTTCGCCCCGTAGTCCCATCCCGCCCCTGTTACCTCATCCGGCCACCGCGTCCGCAGCAGCCGCGCGCGCAGATCGGCCAGCACCTCACGCGGCACGTCCACCTCAAACGGCTCCATACCTGTCCCGCCTTTCCCGGCCGATCTCAAATTCCGGCTGCATCATCATCCGCCGCGCGCGACCGC
>CAZNDQ010000405.1:0-4347 GCA_964571825.1 uncultured Planctomycetales bacterium
GGAGGACCCGACAACCGTGTACTTCCACGCCGACCAGGTGGGCACGAGCCGGGCGGTGAGCGACGGCGGCACGGCCATCGCCTCGCCCGCGGCGCCGGTGGCGCGGCGGGTCTACTCGGCCTTCGGCGAGCCGGTGTTCGAGAGCGCCAGCGAGGACTACGCGCAGACGCGCTATGGCTACGTCGGCGGGCACGGCTACGAGGAAGGGCTGCTGGGCCCCTGGGGCGGGCAGTTCAACACCTACGGCGACCCGGGCGAGCCCGGCACCGCCCCGCGGCTGAACTACATGCACGTCGGCGCGCGATGGTACGACCCGAGCACGGGGAGGTTCCTGCAGAGGGATCCAATCGGGATTCACGGCGGACTGAATGTGTATGCATATACGAAGAACTGCCCAACCATGGCGATAGACCCAACTGGTCAGAAGTTCTTTGATAAGGACTGGTTTAAGGAAAAAGCAAAAGAGATACAGAAAAAAACCGAGGAAGTTCTCAAAGCGGCGCTGGAAACGGGGAAACAGGCGTGCAAACTTGCGTGGACCGTGGCACCATATGCGCTTCCGTCGTCGCCTATTCCCATAGACGCGGCGCCTGAGGGGGCGAGAATCTATATGGGAATATCTTTCCGGGATCACCGGATTTACGACCACAACGGTTTTGTTGAAGATGACTGTGACGTATGCTGGAAGCTCGTACCGAAATCCGAAAGACTTTATTACTTCGGACGCCTAGAGCGCTAGGCCGACAGCTGCAAGTGTGGGGATTGTGTTCCAAGGGAGCCAAGCTACTGTCGCACCATTTTTTGCTTCGAACCGATAGAATCGAGTGATTTCACAAGGAGCGTCATCGTAATGCCGAACGGCGAAGCTCGTGCTACGTTGGTCAAGACGGTGCGCCTGGCTCTGGTCAGCGTCCTGGCTCCGCCGTTGGCAATCCTTTGGGCAGGGTTCAAGTGCCTTTTTGGACCGGCTACCCTGAAGAACAAGATTCTTGCGATTAGCATTTGTGGAAACATCCTCTTTGCAAGCCTGATGATATGGGCGTATGTTTTGACGTTGACCGAGTCCAGCCTAGCGCCCGAGGAAATCGACATGGGCCAAGGAATTAAACTTGCCAAGGACACCGGGGTTCCCCTTGCCTTTTACGTCGCGCCCGAGGCCTCGGAGCTTGGGCAGATCGTATCCCATGCTATTTATCTTGGCCTGCATGGCACGATACGCGCGTGGGTTAAGTTTGCAAACGAGGATATGGCCGTGTTGAAGACCATATCGATTTGTGACGCGCGAGGTCGCCCCTGGATGAGTGCAAACCTAGATGACGGAAGTCTTATTTACTACCGGTATGCGGACTCAACCTCTTCGAATCATGTGGTGAGTTTGCTCGACCGGGACGGCGACGGCATTCCAGAAGAGATGATGGACTGGGAGCAGAATGTGAAGTACGAGCTTGCGCGCGAGCCGGAGTGGGTACGAAGTGCGCCGACCAATTCCAATTAGCGGCGACGAACTTCTGGCGTGAAATTGAGAGATGTTCGCTTGTTGATGCCCCGACGGTCGAATCATTGCGGCAAGGTTGCGAAATGATCGCCCGAACTCTCTCTCTCCTGCTCGCACTCGGCTACGTACTGTTCGCCTTTCTGGCGGGCGAGGTCCAAGCCGCCCTTGGCATGTCCGGTTTCCTCCTCGTTCCACTCGGCTGCATCTGGTATCCCGATGTCGTGGGCGAATGGACCGGCACTGTCGGCTTCCATCATGTCTCATCGGCCTCGCCCGAAATCCTGGTGAAGATCCTCGGCTGGTTCCTTCTGCTCCTGCCGGTGCTGCTCACTATGGTCATCGCCCTGCGCAGCCCCTGACTGGCTCCTGCGGCTCGAGTATGAGTACGTGGACGATGCGGACAATCCGAACCGCACGCCGGTGGGGGAGATCATTGACGGCCGGCCGTTGATCTGGCGGATCACGGAGACGGACACGAACGAGGAGAGTTGTGGTTGGCGCCAGCGCGCCGGCATACGTCTACGACAACGCCAGCGACCCCAACGGCCTCGTCTAATACCGGGCGAATCGCGAGCATGTCATCATCCTCGTTCGCTTCACGAGCGAGATCGGGCGGGTCTTCAACGCCGAGCAGTGGACATTTCAGTTAGTGCCGACCGGTGACCCCTCTGAGTTGGAAATCGATCCGCAGACGGTATGCCGGGTTGCGCGACTTCCGCTAGGGCGCAACCGAGCGCGGCGGATCAAGCGTGCGCGGAACGAGTTGCTGGTGGCGCTGCGGATGCTGTACCCGGCCGCGCTGCAGGCGGGGCAGCTCTTGCGGAGCCTGCTGGTGCTGTTTCCCGAGCTGGAGTGGGAGCAGTTCCGGCGCGACCTGGCCTATCTGTGCGAGAAGGGCTACGTGCAGCGGGTGGTCTCGGACGCCGAGTGCGCGGCCGAGCAGACGCCGTGGCGGCGGCGGTGGTTCCGGCTGACGTCGTCGGGGCTGGAGGTGGCCGAGAGCTGCGTCGAGGACCCGGCACTGGAGATCTGACGGGCTGCGCCTTAGAGCAGTTGAGCAGGTGAGCAGGTGAACAGGTGAGAAGAGAAGAAAGGCGGGGTGCACAGTGGACGAACTGGACGAAGTGGCAGAGATCCGGCAGTTGCGGGCGTCGTTGCCGGAGGGGCTGCGCGAGCAGGTGGAGCGTGAGCTGCTGAGCAGCGAGCGGCTGGAGCGGGAGAGCAACCGGGTGTGGCGGGAGTACGGGCTGCGGGCGTACGGCATCCGGCGGGCAGGAATCGCAGGTTTGAGGATTTGAGATAGGAGAAGTACATTCGGGTGAGGGGTCGCGTGGGCGAGCGGTCATACGGGGGCGTCGGCCGGGTTGCATTGTGCGCGGGAAGGTGAGGGGCCGGGATGCCGTCGATCGAGCAGATACAGGCGCTGCTGGACAAGTCGCCGGGGGACGTGTTCCTGAACTTTGCGCTGGCGATGGAGCTGGGCAGGCAGGGGCGCGAGGAGGAAGCGCTGGCGCGGTTCGATCAGGTGCTGGCGCTGGATGCGGGGTACTGCCCGGCGCTGTTTCAGAAGGGGCAGCTATTGTTGCGGATGGCGCGGATCGAAGAGGCGCGGGGTGCGCTGCGCGCGGGGATCGAGGCGGCCGGGCGCGCCGGCGACGCCCATGCGCAGTCCGAAATGCAAGGTTTGCTGGACACGCTCGTGTAACCGGCGGCCCGACCGGCCGAGCGCGGCAGTACTCACCGCCGCGGGATTTGCATCCGAAGAGGCGAGCGCGGGTAGAACTGGATGATTGGGGTGTTGGTGCGCGCGGGGTCCTGGGGAGTTTGCTCATGTGGGGGCGTGAGATGTTCGGCGGGTGGCTCGATCGGCTTTTGATTGATTCGGAGGGTGTGCAGTCGTACACTCGCGTCGAGGCGTCGGATGCGCCTGCGCAGGGGCCGAGTGTGGGGAGTGGGCGGTGCGGCGAGGCGATCAGGGATGATGGGGAAGGTGCGCTGACCATGAGCATGGCGAGTTTGTGGACGCGGTTGGGGAACTGGCTGCGGAATTCGCAGTGGAGCGAAGAGGAGACGGCGGGCGCGGGGAAGGCGTCGGCGCCGGCGGAGCGGGCGGTGGAAGTGGTGCACGGGGAGGTCGCGGACGACGGGGAGGAGCCGGGCCGGCATGCGCTGGCGCACTTCGGGCGGCTGAGCCGGCGGGACGAGATGCTGCAGAAGCTGCAGGAGGGGTCGGAGAAGGTGCTGGCGCTGGTGGGGTCGATCCAGCGGCACATGGAAGAGACGGCGCAGCACGAGGCGCGGACGGTGGAGTCGCTGGGGCGGATGATGGAGCTGCTGGGGGATTTGCCGTCGATGTCGCGGCAGCAGATCGAACAGCTCGGGGCGATGGCGCAGGAGGTGTCGACGCAGCGGCGGCAGGCGGAGGAGATGGCGGGGGCGCTGACGGAATTGTCGGATCTGCCGGAATTGGCGCGGGCGCAGGCGGCGTCGCTGCGCGAGGTGAGCGGGCGGGTCGAACAGGGGCTGGAACAGGATGAGGCGCTGGCGAGCCGGGTGGCGGGTCTGGGGGAGACGCTGAGCGGTCTGTCGGCGGCGACGGCGGCGGCCGCGCGGCGGCTGGATGGGGTCGATCAGGCGCTGGAGACGCGGCAACGGCTGGTGCGGGACGAGCTGCGGGTGCAGGGGACGCGGCTGACGAAGCTGCTGGTGGCGACGCTGGTGGTGTCGGGGCTGGGGCTGCTGGGGGCGGTGGCGGCGATCGTGATGCAAATAGTCTCTCGGTCGTCCTAGCGCTGCGATCGGCTGCGGGGCCCGCCGGCTTCGTTCTCGGGCCAAAATCGTCCTCACCGTAT
>CAZNDQ010000406.1:0-4343 GCA_964571825.1 uncultured Planctomycetales bacterium
GCAGTGCCGCACGCAGTATTTCCCGCACGCGAGCCTGCTGGCGCAAGTGGGCTGGCACACGGAGGAGCACAGCAAGCTGAATTTGTATCACGGTGAGGGATGCCGACAGTGTCACGACACGGGGCACCGGGGGCGGTTGGGGCTGTACGAGATCATGGAGATGGACGGCGCGCTGCGCGAGCTGGTGCACAACGGCTGCGACGAATCGGAGCTGCGCGGCTATCTGAAGCTGACACACTTTCAGACGCTGCGCGAAGCGGGTCTGGCGGGGGTGCTCGAGGGGCGAACGACGCTGGAGGAGGTGCTGCGCGTAACGCCGGAGGAGAACAAGGGGGCACGGCAGCCGGCCGTTGAAGAGGCACTGGTCTGAGCGCCGCGCAGGCGCCGCGCATGAGGGTGGACCATGAAAATCGCATACGAGGCGATGGACCAGCGGGGTCTGACGCGGAGCGACGTCCTCGAGGTGGCGAGTCGCGACGAGGCGATCGACACGCTGCGGCGGCAGGGGCTGTTTGTCACGCACATCGAAACGGCCGCTGAACAACTTGGCGGCGAGGATTCGCTCGGGCGGCGCGTCGGGCGGCTGCAGATCCGCCTTCCCGGCGAAGACCACCGCGAGATGATGCTCTTTACACGGCAGATGGCGATGCTGATGAGCGTCGGGACGGGCGTTGTCCCGGCGCTGGCGGCGATCGGGCGGCAGTCGCGCAGCCGTCGCTGGCGCGAAGGCGTGATGGCGGTGCACGCGGAAGTGCAGGGCGGATCGCCGCTGTCGGCGGCGCTGGCGGAGCGGCCCGACCTGTTCGATCCGGTGTTTCGCAGCATGGTGGCGGCGGGCGAGGCGACGGCGACGCTGCCGGAGATGTTCGCGCGGCTGTCAAGCCTCACGCAGCAGCAATACGAGGTGCGCAACCGCGTCGTGGGCGCGATGATGTACCCGGTCATCCTGATCGGCATCTGCCTGGCGGTGACGGTGATTCTGATCGGATTCGTGCTGCCGCGGTTCGCCACGCTGTTCACCAATCTCAACCTCGACCTGCCGCGAAGCACGGCGCAGCTCATCGGGCTTTCGGGGCTGCTGACGTCCTACTGGCCATGGGCGGTCGGCGCCGTCTCGCTGTCCGTCGGAGGAATCTGGGCACTGCTGCGGACGGAGCGGGGGAGACTGGGCTTCGATCGGCTGCTGCTTCGCACGCCGAGCGTTGGGGCGCTGGTCCGCTCGCTGATGCTGGCGCGGATCTGCCGCATGCTGGGGCTGATGATCCATGCGCGCGTTCCCCTGCTCGAGGCGGTGGAACTGACGATGAACTCGACGACGAACGCTGAATACAAGGCGCTGCTTCAGCGGGTGCGGGGCGCGGTGACCGACGGGCTGCCGCTGGCGGCGGGCTTGCAGGGTTCGCGGCTGGTATTTCCGGGAATGGTGCAGGCCGTGGCGACGGGAGAGGAAGGCGGAAACGTGGCGCCGGCGCTGCTTTTCGTCGCCGACTGGCTGGACGAGGAGAACCGGCTGAAGATCGCGACGCTCTCGAAGCTGGTTGAGCCGATCATCTTGATTCTGATGGGTGTGGTCGTGGGCGGCGTGGCCGTTTCGCTGTTCATGCCGCTCTTCGACATGGCGACCGCAGCACTGGGGTAAGGCATGGCTGGGCAATTAGCGCAGAGCCGGCTGTGGTGGGTGCCCGGGCGAGCCGCGATGGCGCGTCACCGACTGACGCGGATCGGGCTTGACGTGGGCACGCACTCGCTGCGCGCCGTGCAATTGGTGCTTGGGGCGGACGGGCGGGCCGCGGCGATCAGCGGGCTGGCCCGGTCCGTGCGCACCCCGCTTCCGAGCGATGCGCCGCCGGAGGAGCAACGGGCAGCGCTGCGTGCAGACGTGCGGCGGCTGCTGTCGCGAGGGAACCTGCGCGGCCGGGGCGTCGTGCTGGGCATGGATCCGCCGCAGATCGAGTTGCACGCCCTGTCCCTGCCGCTCGGAGAGCTGCAGATCGACGATCCCAAGCTCATCTCCGCCCTGCGTTTCGAGTTGTCGCGCAACCTGTCGTTCGACGCCGAGCAGGCGGAAGTCCGCGCATGGCGGCTGCCGGCCGGTACGCCGCTGGCGCCGACCGTGGTCGGAGTCTGTGCGCAGCGCGAGCGAATGGCGGAGTGGTTCGAGGACATCGAGTGCATCGGCCGGCGGTGCGTACGCGCAGACGCCTCAGCGTGCGCACTGGTTTACATCTGTCAGACGACGATGCATCCGGAGGAACAGTCCATCTGGGCCGTGCTCGACGTCGGTGAGCGGGCGAGCCGGCTGGTGGTGGCGGTGCAGCACGTGCCGATCCTTCAGCGGGAGGTTGCGATCGGCATGGTACAGTTGATTGAAGCGGTCGCCGCGGATCTCGGCGTGGAGATTGACGCAGCGGCGCAACTGGTCCTGGAACACGGAATCAGCCGGCAGGTATCGGCCGCGCCGGCGGCCGCGGGATCGGCCGACGCCGCCGAGGCGGTGCGACGCCGCGACGCGGAAGCGGAGGGGCAGGTGGCGTGCCTGATTTTTTCCGGCATGCGCAAGTGGCTGGCGGGGCTGGCGGACGAAGTCGAGCGGTCACTCGCCTACGCGATGCAAATCTACGTCGATCTGCCGGTATCCGGGTTGTATCTGGTTGGCGGCGGCTCGTTGATCGCGGGGCTCGCGGAATTCCTCGGGGAGGAGATTGGCGTACGAACGTCGGTGGTGGACGCTCTGGCGGGGCTGGCCGCGCCCCAGCGGGAGCGCCGCGCCGGCGGCGCCTGGGCGAAGGCCGTCGGACTGGCGCTGCTCAGCGCGCCGCCGACCGCCGGCAGGTCGGCGGAGCCACGGCCATGATCGTCAGTGTCGATCTGATTCCAGCCGATTTGCACGAAGAGCGCCGTTCTCGCGGACACCGCCGGGCCTGGGCGACCTGCACCATCGCCACGGCGGTCCTGCTCGCGGCAGTCGGCGCGTATGCAACGCATCGGGCGCAGGAGGTGACGGGCCTGCTCGCGGAAGCTGAGGCGATCCGAGCAGAGGGAACTTCGTTGCGGAACGAGACGGCGAAGATCGAAGCCCGGGTTCAGGGCGCGTCGAACCTGCTGCAGCAGGCGGAACGTCTACGGGAAGGGCACTACTGGAGTCGCATGCTGGCGTATGTCGCGGACTGCGTTCCTGACTCGGTGGTGCTGGTGCTGCTGGCGACGGATCCGGCGCAGCCGGGCACGATCGCAACCAGAAGCCGGGATCGCGAGGCGGCGCGCGCGCCGGCGTCCTCAGACCCACGTTCCATTGCACTGCGCGGCTACGCCATCGAACACAAGGACGTCAATGACCTGATCGAAAACCTGAAGAAGGGCGGCGTGTTTCAGTCCGTGAGTCTGCTCTACAGCAAGCGTGAACCCTACCTGGAGAGTGAGGGGGTGAGTTTCACGCTTACCTGTCACTGGTGATGATGATGAACCAGGCACATCGACGAACGCTCGCGTTTGACGTTGTCGCGGCGGCAGCGCTGCTTGCCGGCGCGGTCCTGACGAGCGCGTACTGGATCCGCCCCCGCCTGGAGGCTTCGCGGGAACGGCGCACGGCACTGGAGAACGTTCACGTGCAGCAGCGCAACGTGCGCCTGGCGCGGACGGCGCAGAACCGTGCGCGCGTGATGCTGGCGGAACTCCAGAGCAGACTTCGGCGGGAGGACACGTCGGTCCCGCCGCTCTCAGCGCTGAACGACCGGATCGCGCGGCTGAACGCATTCGCTGAAGCCAGCGGCGTGGTCATCACGGAGACCCAGCCGGCCGGACAGTTCGAGCTGCAGGACCTGATCGAGGCGCGCATCAGCTTCCGCGCCACGGCGAGCTTCGAGAGCTTTCGCCAGCTACTGCGGGCCATTGAACACGAGCTGCCCTTTGTCGAGGTGACGCACTATTCGATGAGCGCGGAAACGAACGTGAGCGAAACATCGCCAGCCTGTCGCTTGTCGTGGGTCGTTCGCGCCTATTTCCAGAAGGATCGCCACATCGAACCGGTCCAGAAAAGCGGACGCGAACGGGCGCCCGGGAGCACGACCGGATGAAGCTGCGAAAACGAGAACGAATCGCGGTCGGCCTGGCTCTGGCAGCGCTGGCGGCATTGGTTGTCGATCGTCTGGTTTCCGATCCGGGCGGTGCGGCAGGGCCGGCCGCGGCACAGGCTGGGGCGTCGCCGCCTTCACCAAGGGTCGCCTCAGGTTCGCCCGCAGCCAACGGCGAAGTGCGGGACAGCGACGACGACCAGGACGCCGTCCTGCAGGAATACGATGCCCGCGCGCCGGTGCGAGATCCGTTTTCGCTGACACCGCGACTCC
>CAZNDQ010000407.1:0-4335 GCA_964571825.1 uncultured Planctomycetales bacterium
CGTCCGTGACGGGAATGCCCGAGATGTTCTGCTGCGACATGAGTTCGCGCGCGCGGTCGATCGAATCGTGCGGCCGCAGCGTCGCCGGGTCGAGGATGACGCCGCTTTCGGATCGCTTGACCTTGTACACCTCGCGGCATTGCGCCTCGACCGGCATGTTCTTGTGGATGATCCCGATACCGCCCGTCTGCGCCAGCGCAATCGCCAGCGCCGACTCCGTCACCGTGTCCATCGGCGCCGACACCAGCGGGATGTTGATCGTGATGTTCCGGGTCAACCGCGTCCGCAGATCGACCTCGCGCGGCAGAACATCGCTCCGCGCCGGCACCAGCAATACGTCGTCAAACGTAATGCCGTCGCCGACGATCTTGTGATTCTCGTGCTCGGGGATAAACGGCATGCGGGGCTCCGAGTCAGGCTCCTGTCATGGACTATAATCGCCGCGCACAGAGCGTCAAGGATCGCCCGGCCGCACCCGCGCGGCGGTCCTGGCATTTTGACCGCCCATGCGCCGCCTCCTATCATCGAAGCACGGGCACCCGCACTGCCTTAAACCCATGTCGCAACCGCGAGGGAGAATCCGCGATGTCCCCCCAGCTCTACCCCAGCATCCTCGAATCCATCGGCAACACGCAGCTCGTGCGCATCCGCCGCCTCATTGACGCCCCGGCCGAAGTCTACGCCAAGCTCGAGTTCCGCAACCCGCTCGCCAGCGTCAAGGACCGCATCGCCATGTCCATGATCGACGCCGCCGAACGCTCCGGAGACCTCAGGCCCGGCGGCCGCGTCATCGAACCGACCTCCGGAAACACCGGCATCGGCCTCGCCTTCGTCTGCGCCGCCAAGGGCTACCCGCTCACGCTCACCATGCCCGAGAGCATGTCCATGGAGCGCCGCCTCGTCCTCCAGGCCCTCGGCGCCGAACTCGTCCTGACCCCCGCAAGTCAGGGCATGCCCGGCGCCATCACCCGCGCCGAACAGCTCGTCGCCGAGAACCCCGCGTTCTTCATGCCCCAGCAGTTCCGCAACCCCGCCAACCCCGAGATTCATCGCACCACCACCGCTGAGGAAATCTGGCGCGACACCGGCGGCAAGGCCGACATCCTCATCTCCGGCATCGGCACCGGCGGCACGATCACCGGCGTCGGCGAGGTCATCAAGAGCCGTAAGCCCTCCTTCCGCTGCATCGCCGTCGAGCCGGCCGAGTCCTCCGTCATCACCCAGAGCCGCGCCGGACAGGAACGCCGACCCGGGCCGCACAAGATTCAGGGCATCGGCGCCGGCTTCATTCCCGAAGTACTCAACATGGACATCATCGACGACGTCGTCTGCGTCAGCAGCGAGCAGGCCTTTCAATGGGCCCGCCGCGCCCACCGTGAGGAAGGTATCCTCTGCGGCATCTCCTCCGGTGCCGCGCTCTGCGCGGCCAACGAGATCGCGCATCGCCCCGAAGCGAAGGGAAAGATGATCGTCGCCATTCTCGCCAGCGCCGGCGAACGCTATCTCTCTACCGCGCTCTTCCAGCCGCCGGTGGCCTGACGCCAACGCCGGCTCTCCGCCACGAAATCACGCGCGAGTTGACCTTCGGCCGGCTCCGCCTACGCCGCACGCTGCTCCCACGCGAGAAACTCGACCAGCGCGTAGTACCCGCCCACCGTCTGCGTGTTGTCGAGCACCTTGGCCCGCACCCACGGCCGCTCCCCGCCGTCGTCGAGCTGCACCACCACCGTCTCATACAGGGCCAGCGGCCGGCGAACGACCAGCACCGCACGCCGCGCGCCCAGTGAATGGCTCGTCGCACGCTGCAACTGTCGCTGCCCTGCACGGTTCACGCCGACGACGTTGAACGGCATCCGGCAAACGCGCTGCCCCTCGCCGGCCCCGCTCGCGCCCGCCGCATCCGGCCCCGCCTGCGCCAGTTCCGCCCACTTCGCCAGCTCTTGCTGCTCCACCGACCACAGTGTCTGCGAGATGCATGCTGTCACCAGTCGTCCGATACTGCGTTTCGTTGTCATTTCGGTGCCCTCCGCCCGTCGAGGAGCAACGCCCGTGCCGACGTTCCCCCGCACCGCACGCGACGTTATCCCACCCTTGGGGAAAACCGGCGCCCCACGCCGCCCGCGCTGGGTAATCTCCCCGCGCGATAACCGAGAACGCGCAATCTGACGCGCCGCGATCGGACGCTGCAACCTGCCGCGCCCGCCGCCTCATCGCTTGACCGCCCTGCAACGCCGCCCTAAATTGCCCGCCCCGGGGGCCAACGTTCCGCCGCGAAGGAGGTCCGAGTTGGAAAAGACACTGATCATTCTCAAGCCCGACGCCGTCCAGCGTGGCCTTGTCGGGCGTATCATCGCCCGCATCGAGGAAAAGGGACTCCTCCTCACCGGGATGAAGCTCATTCAGATCTCGCGCGACCTCGCCGAACGCCACTACGCCCCGCACAAGGGCAAGCCCTTTTATCCGGGCCTCATCGACTACATCACCGTCGGCCCCGTCGTCGTCATGTGTGTCGCCGGCCCGCGCGCCATCGACGTCTGCCGCAGGCTGATGGGCAAGACCTTCGGCTACGAGGCTGAGCCCGGCACCATCCGCGGCGATTTCGGCATGAGCAAGACCTTCAACCTCATCCACGGCAGCGATTCCCCGGAAACCGCCGAGCACGAGATCGCTCTCTATTTCTCCCCCTCCGAAATCCTGAACTACACTCGCGCGGCCGACGTCTGGATTAACAAGGCCGGGGAGGTCTGAGCAGTCGCTCGGCAGCCGCTCGCCAGCCACCCGCGGAGTGCGTACACTTCCTCAAATGGACGTGGAGATAGCTGCCGCGGACACCCGTTCCCGGTCGATAATACGGGCGGACGCGTGCGGCCGGGGTGCCGCAGGGCGCGGTCAATCGAAGCCCGGGAGTGGGAGCATCGTGCCAGGCCTCTCAACCAGCGCTGATCAGACTGTCCGCACACCCGTCGTGCGCCGATTCCGTGGCGTGCGGCGGCGCGGCCCGCTCGAAACCCTGCGCGTGGCGCTGGCTGCCGTACTCGCGGCCGGCATCGCCGGCTGCACCGAAGAGGCTTTCCTGAATCTCACTACCCCCCTTGGCAGCGGCGCCATCGGTGTCCGAGACACCACTAACGTTACCGTCTTCAACCGCACGCCCTACCGTGCGATCTTCACCTTCGGCTTCTACAACCAGACCGACCAGAACAGCGTGCCAGTCTTTGTCACGGTGGCCGATGGGACCGACGGGTCGCTCGTACTCGAAGGCAATTCGCAGCTTGCGACGCAGACGTTCAACTGCGACCGCACGCTCGCCATCGGCAGCCCCGAGTTCATCGTCAAGATCTTCTCCGAAGACCTCGACGAGGGGGCTAATCAAAACGCGCTGAATCCCGGCGTCGGGTTCTCGTCGGCGCCGATCGGCGATCCGCTCGGCACACTGCCCACCGAGGGCTCGGCCGAGGGCATTAACATTCTCCAGGGCGCCGAGTTCCCCTGCGACTCCGAGGTTCTCATCTTCCTCGAAGAAGACGCCTCCACCGCCAGCGGATTCCGCATTGCCTTCCAGGTCGTCACCGCCGGCTGACCTCGCCGGCGTAGCCGCCTGAACCGCGTGCCATTGCTGTTCAACAGAGCGACGACCGGCCCACCCCGCCGTATCTCTCCGCGCTCGAATTACTCAACGTCCCCGCTGCCTTCACATCCGCCATCCCCCATCGTCTCATGCCGCAATTCGCAATGCCCGGAATAGCTTCCCACGGCACGATTCGCCCACAGGCGTTGCCTGTCTTTCCAACTTCTGTGCGCAAGAGAAGGGCCGTCGCCACGCATCCCAGGCACAGGCTTGAGTGAGGAGGAAGCTGGGACTTCGGTCTGCGTGACAACGGCCCGGTCTTATCAGTGGCCCCGCAGGGCCCCGGAGCACATTGGGTATGCAACAGATACGACCGCCCGCCCTGCCGGTTCGATGAGTTTCGGCGATTTTCTGGTAGCAGGGGGGCGGACAAGCGGGGATCGGGCCAGTTCAGCTTCCGCGGTACTCCGCCCGCGTCTTGGGCGTCTCCCATACGCGGACGCGGTCCAGCTCGATCCCCGCCAGCCGCGGCCGCAGCAGCTCCCAGACCACCCGCGCGATGTTCTCCACCGTCGGATTGAGTGTCGCAAACTCGGCACAATCTGCGTTCAGGTGCTTGTGGTCGAATCGCTCCACCACCACCTCGCGCACCACTTCGTCGAGCCGCCGGCCGGGTGCTTCGCCCGTTTCCCGCATCGGCACCCGCACCGTCACCTCCACCTGGTAATTGTGTCCGTGCCCGTTTGCATTCGCGCACTTGCCAAACA
>CAZNDQ010000408.1:0-4331 GCA_964571825.1 uncultured Planctomycetales bacterium
TTCCCAGCGCGAAGTAGTCATGTCCCGCTGCGAGGTCGTTCTCGTCGAGGATCAGCTCCACCTCCGGCATGTCCAGTTCGAGCATGCCTGCCGCGCGGCGCCGCTTGCGGATCACCTCGGCCAGCGCGCCCAGTTCCTTCACCAGCTTTACCACCGGTGCCGCGAACCCGCCGCTCTTGCCGTCCAAGATCGCCTGTGCTTCTTCGTACGTCAGCCGCTTGCTCGAACGGATGACCGTGTTGGCAAAGCGCGACTTGCGCACACGCCCCGCGCCGTCGTACTCGATGAAGGCGCTCTTCGTCAGCCGCGCCTCGCCCTCCTGCAGGCTGCACACCCCGTTGCTCAGCAGCTCCGGCAGCATCGGCACCACAAATCGCGGAAAATAGACGCTGTTGCCGCGGACACGTGCCTCGGCGTCCAGCGGAGAGCCCGGCCGCACACAGTGCGCCACGTCCGCGATGTACACACCCAGTTCCACGTGCCCGTGCGACAGGTGCCGCAATGACAGCGCGTCGTCGAAATCGCGCGCCGTTTGCGGATCGATCGTCACCACCGTGCGCCGCGTCAGATCCTCTCGCTCCGCCGCCGCCGCCGCGATGTCATACTCGTCGACGGCCGCCCGCGCCGCCTCCAGCACCTCCGCCGGGAACTCGTCCGGAATCTCGTGCTGCCGCAGGATCGTCAGTGTGTCGACGCCGGGGTCACCCGCGCGCCCGAGCACCTCGACGATCGCGCCCTGCGCGAAGTGCCCGTCCCGCGGGTACTGCACGATCTCGACGACGACCTGGTCGTTTTCGCGCGCCCGCTTGGCGCCGGCGTCGGCGACGTAGACCGGCAGGTGCAGCGCGTCCGACTCCGAACTCACCGCCCACCGCCCGTTGATCTTCTCCAGCCGCCCGACGACGCGCGAGCGCCCCCGCTCCAGCACCGCCACGATCTCCCCCTCAAACGACATCTTCCCCCCGCGCATCCCGCGCTTCTTCCGCCGCGCACGCACGAGATCGCCGGTGGCCGCGTCCAGACACGCCGGCTCCGGCACGAACAGGTCCTCCACCGCCGGGTCCTCGCTCAGCACAAACCCGAACCCGCGCGGGTTCCGCCGGAACCGACCCACCATGTCTCCCTTCGGGCCCGGCGAGACCAGCGTTTGCCCGCCGCCCAGCGACAGCTTCCCCTCGTCCAGCAGCGTGCGCACTGTCCGCCGGAACGCGCCGTACTCCGCGTCGGGGATGTCCATCGCCCGCGCCAGGGCGCGCACTTTCAGCGGCTGATTGACGCGCTCAGCGACAAATCGAATGATCCGTTGCGGGAGATCTTTGGGCATCGATCGGCCGGTGACGGGAAGCAACCCCGTTCTTTCACTCGAACGCTCGAGCGAATCGGGAGATGTTGTCGAGAATGATAGGGCCGCAGGTAACTTCGAGCAAATCAACCTGACTGGCCGCGCACGAACACGCGATACCCATGAACCTCCGTGACAAGCGTGTACCCGTCGAGCACAGCGTCAATCCGCATTCGCAGCGGCTCGCTGAGCAGCTCGTCAAACCGCGCCTCGTACTGCACCGGCCGCAGGATCGCCGCCGCCGCGCCCGCCTCCAACCGCGACACGATCTCCTCCGCCTGCTGTACCGACCGCGGATAGGTGTAGCGCGCTGCGCAGTTCCGCCGCGAATGCACGTACACCCCCGGGTCGTAGTTGAGGACGTAGATCGGTTCGTCGGCCGCGGCATGCCGCTCGACGACCGCCGCCACCGCTCGCAGCGCCGCGCGCTCCGCATCACCCGCGTCGTGGTTGAGCACGGCCTCCGCCGCGCCGTGCACATACTGCCGGTGCAGCGGTAGCGCCAGCAGCACCACCGCCGTCGCGCTAACGACAACCCACGTCGCCCGCGTCCCCGCCGCCAGCCGCCGATACGCCGCCTGCATGCCGAACAGCCCGCCGGCGGCGAGCCAGAGCAGCGGCGGCCAGGACGCCTGCCAGTAGCGCATCGACATGCTCGGGCCCAGCACCGCCAGCGCCGTTTCGATCGCCCACCACAGCAGCAGCGCCGGTACCAGCGCCGCCGGCAGCCGCGGTCCGCGCCGCGTCAACAGCAGATACACCGCGCCCACCGCGCCGAACCAGAGCAGCAGTTGGGCTGGGCGTAGTGCCTCGGCCGCCCGCCGCCAGTCGCGCAGCACCACGCTCCACCGCCCGTCTGACACCAGATCGACGTTGAACGCGGCTATGGCACGCCAGGCTTCGCCGAGCGTGCCCTGCTGCTGCAAGACGAGTATGACGGCCGCCACGCCGATCGCCGCACCGATCCAATTGCAGATGAGCGCCAGCAGCCAGCGCGGACGGTCGGGCGCGCGGCGCACGAGCTGCACCGCACCGACGAGCGTCAGGCAGACCAGCCCCAGCAGCCCCGTCTGTTTCACCGCCAGCGCGGCCGACCAGCACAGCCCCGCCAGCAGCCCGGCCGCCGCTGCATTCTCAAAGCGGTGCGCATCCAGCCCCGACACAAACAGCGAGATCGCGACCAGCGCCAGCACCGCGCAGTAGAAGTCCGGATTGATCGACGGTGTGTCGTAGAAGCGCGTCGAAAAAATTACCGCCGCCAGGACCAGCGCCGCACACGACGGCACCGACCCCAATATCCGCTGCGCCGACGGCCAGAACACCACCAACGCCCCAAGCAGGGCGACCCCCGGCGCCACCCACGCTCCGAGTTGATCGCCGCGCGCGGCCCGGATCGCCAGTGCGTTGATCCAGGCGATTCCCGGCGGCTTGTTCTCCCAGCAATCGACGTACATCCGCCCGCCGTCCGCGACCACCTGCCCGAGGTGGATGAGCTGGTACTG
Source organism: uncultured Planctomycetales bacterium (assembly GCA_964571825.1). Classification (GTDB taxonomy): domain Bacteria; phylum Planctomycetota; class Phycisphaerae; order UBA1845; genus CAZNDQ01. The sequence continues at coordinate 2,845 of CAZNDQ010000408.1, forward strand.
ATCGCCGCGCAGCGGCGCCCAATACGTGCACCACGCGCCCAGCGCCAGCAGTCCGACCGCCCCGATCCACGCCAGAAGCGTGACCAGCACCGTCTCCAGCACGCGGCGATCGCGCCCCCGCGTCGGCTGCGGCATCCGCGATGCCGCCTCGCTCAGCGACTGTCTCATCCGTTCCGCCGCGGTTTCATCCATCTGCTGCATCCCATCCGCTCGCGCGCCACGGACTCCGCACCGCGACCCTTCCGCTCATCGCGGTGCGGCCGGGGCGCGCGTCGCACCCGCACCCTTGCATCGTCGTTTGCCGGACTGGTCTACTCCGAAATCCGCTCCGCCGTGAACAACTCGACGATCGTCTCCGGGTCGCGCCAGGCGTCGCGCGGCAGACCGGCCTTCATCTCGCAGCACTGCGCGAGAAACTCCTCCGCCGACCAGTGCGCGGTCGTCGCCACCTGCGGCAGAAAGCACCCCGCCCGACCCTCGCGCGAAATGCGGATGCCATGCACGCCGGGTGTCAGTTCCGCCGGTGCCAGCGTCCGCTGCGGCGCCGACAGCAGCGAAATCTCGACCTTCAGCCGTGGCAGATCGCCGGGATTGACCGGCACCTCCGCAAACCGCGGGTCGAGCAGCGCCGCCCCGGCCATCTCGATGATCGTCTCCTCGACCGTCGCCGCTGGCGAAAACGTCCCGATGCACCCGCGCAGCCGCCGCCCGAGGTACAGGCTGACGAACAGCCCCCCGCACAGCCCCGCACTCGGCGTCGATGTCTGCGGCGCGCCGCGCCGCTCCCCGCGCACGTCCGCGGCGATGGTCTGCCGCGCCAGCGACAGCCACTTCGCCTTCAACTCGGGTGTGACCTGCACGGGAGTTCCTCGCAGGTGGGACGGGCGGTGCTGCGCTTCCGCCGACGCGGAGCCGAACGCAGAACGCGGGCATAGTATACCGCATCGACCCGGCGCCGCCGGTCAGTGCGGGCCCGTGCCGGCCGGACGCCGATGCGGCGACTGCCCCGCCGGCGTCACCCCCTCCACGGGCGTGTGCGGGTGGTCGACCTCCGGTGCGGCCGGCGTCCGCAGCCCCTGTGCCATCACCTGCGCCTGCCGCGAATAGTCGATCGACTCCGCCAGGATCCTCGCCGCCTCCTGATCCGCATGAAACCCCACCGAGTTCTCGCTGCTGACGAAGTCCAGCCGCCACATCGCCTGCTTCTGCAGCGCGAACACCGGCGCGAGTTGCTCGGGCGTGGCGCCGGCCGCGCGCGCGTCGCGGATGGCGTCGAGCATGTCCGTCATCGCCGCCGCCGCGCGCTCGATCAGCGCGTACGTGCGCGTCTGAATGGTCTCCACTTTTTCGAGGAGTTCCGCCTCGGGAACGCGATGGCACGTCTGACACGACGTATTGATATTCAGCAGCGGGCTGCGGACCCAGTGGCTGCTCATCTTCATCGCCCCGTGCCGCTCATACGGCATGTGACAGTCGGCGCAGCCGAC
>CAZNDQ010000409.1:0-4323 GCA_964571825.1 uncultured Planctomycetales bacterium
GGCAATCAGTCCGTGGTCCATCTTACCCCTCGATGCAGCGGGCAACAGCCGGCAGCGCCCCGCGCCACCCGGCGGCCGGCGGCGGCGACCGGCGGCGACCGGCGTCCACCGGCCGGCCCACGCCACGGCGCCCGCGGCCCGCATCACGCCGCGCGCTCCTTGAACCCGCGACCCACCCAGTTCTTCGCCAGCACCAGCAGCACCGTCGACATCATCGCCACACAGGCAAAGATCAGCCACATCTGCTCCGTCCGCAGTTCGCCCTCCTCCGGACAATAGTGTGGCATCATCCACGACGTGTACACAGGGACAAGGACCTTCGTAAGAAACCAGGGAAACTGGGCGACGCCCATATACGCGCCGGTCCGGCCTTCCGGCGCGATCTCGGCCGCGTACTGCAGGAAGCGCGGCTGCCACATCGCCTCGCCGATGCTCATGACGATCAGATACGGGAATAGCGTCCACCAGTGCGCCCCGAATGCCAATAGAAAGGTGGGCAACGCCATGACCAGCGTGCCCCAGATCATCATGGTGTAGACGCGCTTGTGGCTGGTCAGCGCAGTCACGACAGGCACAAGAATGAAGATCAGTATTGGGTTGAAGTTGGTGGCGACCTCGTAATACTCTCCGACGAATGAACCCCGATACGCCCTGCGGACATATTGCGGCAGGACGTAGTAGTTGTACGCAAAAAGGGTCTGCACTGGAATCAACGCGAAAATGAAAAATGTGAAGCGACCATTCGCCAGCGGATGCTGCCTGAGCCAACGCATTGCGCGCTGGGAAAACGGGAGCGCGGCTTCATCAGCCGCGCGACCATGTGCACTCTTCGGGCTTTCCCCTGTGGTTTCATTGTTGCGAAGTCGCTCGAGTCTGGCCGCTTCAATCGCGCGTTTCTCAGTCCTGCGTGTGAGGATCATGACAGTCAGAATCAGCGACAAACCGGTAAAAGCGACGTATAGCCACAGCGCGCCGGCGATGTCCCATCGCTGCCGAACCGGGGCAACGAACGTCGGAAGCCAGCCGCCGAAGTTCATCAGCGCATACAGCATGCCATAGGCCATCGGCGCCGTCTTCTTGGTTGTAAACTGGCGGACGCCGAGATACGCGGCCGGTTGATACAGACCGTAGCCTGTGACAACGATGAGAATCCCGCCAAGCGCCAGCAGGTTCATTGGCGCAATGAACGCCGCGGGCAGGCTCCAGAAGTTCATCGGCGCGATCGGGCCGGCCGGCGCAAGTCCGCTTCCTGGCGCCGCGGCCAGTATCGCCCGGCCAACTCCCATCAGTAGGAACGCCACGATTGTCGAGGCGCGTGGTCCCCAGCGATCAGCGACCGGGCCAAGGAAAAACATGGCGATGGTGATCCCGCCGGTCATCGTCGAGGTCATCCAATGGGCGGGCATGTCCGGCTTATCCACCGCCGCAAACACGTACTGCGAAAAGTAGATCGTGAGGTAGTTGGCGATGCCGAAATAGACGAATCCCTCCAGGAAGTACGTGACGTTGATCCCCCAAAGAGCGCGTGGTGCGCGAGCAAGATCAATGAACGGCTGAACGACGCCGCGCAGACCTGCCCGAATTCGATCCGTCAGAGGTGCTGTCCCGACCGGTGACTCCTCGACCTCAATTGGCTCCACGCGACCAACTCCGCCTGTGTGCTCGATCCAGTCGTTACCGAGAGGAACAACATAGCGACTCGTCGGCCGCTTGAGAAACCGCGCGAATGCGGCGGGGGGTTTACCGGATGTGCAGGTTCACCGCGCCGGCGGGTCGGCGTAGGCGCGGAGGCGCTGGTCGGCGCGGGAGACGAGGGCCGGATCGGCTGCGGTCATCGAGCGCGCCTGCTGCCAGAGGCGCCGCGCCTCGCCGCGGTTGCCCATCATCAGCATCACGTCGCCGAGGTCGATCATCGTCTGCGCATCGTCCGGCGCCAGCGCCAGCACGTCGAGCAGGCTGTTCGCGGCGCGGGGATACTCACGCACCGCCACCGCCGCCAGCGCGTGCCCGCGCAGCAACCGCGCGTCACGCTGCCCCTGCTCCAGCAGCCCGTCGTACATCCGCAGCGCATCCTCGTGCCGGCCCGAGCGGTACTCCACCTCGGCCAGCGCCAGCGTCGCCTCACGCTCGCCCGGCACGGCCGCCAGCAGCTCCGCCAGCCGCTGCCGCGCCAGCGGCCACTCGCCCCGCTCCGTGTGCCAGCGCGCCTGCGACATCAGCCGGTCGAACAGCTCGCGCTGCGGCGGCGTGAGCGCCGGCGCGCCGCCGAACATCTCGAGCTGCTGCCGCGCCGCTTCTTCGCGCTCGGCGTACGAAGCCGGCACGATCTCCGCCGGCAGCGGGCTCGTGCGCTCGATCGTCAGCGGCGAGAACTTGACCGACGCCACGTTGCCCGCGGCATCGGCGGCCGTCAGCCGGATGACGACCGCGCCGGCGAGCGACTCGGGCACGAGCCAGTCGTAGCGGTCCTGGTTGGCGGCCTCGGTGGCAATGATGTTCCAGCCACCGAGGCCGTCGATTGCTTATTCGAGTGTCATCGGACGCTCGCCAAAGTGCGCGTCATATGCCGTCCAGCGCAGCGCCACAGTGCGCTGCCCGTCCCGCTGCGTCAGCGCCGCCGAGTGCGCCTGCAACAGCGGCGGCGACCAGTCCAGCACAATCGTCTGCTGCGGCGCCGTCCCGCCGATCGGCGGCGACGACGAAGCGCCGATCGCGTTGCGCAGCACGATGAAGAAGCCGTACTCACCCTCACCGGGCGCGGAGAACAGCATCGGCGAGCGGAGATCGTCATCCGCGCCGTACCACGACCACGTCGTCCCGCCATCCTGCGAATAGTAGAGATCGACCCGTTCCAGCGGCTGCGAGGCGGGATTGACGCGATACGAGACCTGCACCTGCCGCGCGGCCACCATGCGCGGCATCACGGCCGGTGAATCCCCGAGCGCACGACCGGCGATCAGGGGAACGAACAAGCCGCAGGCAATGACGAATCCGGTCCGGAACGCACAGCGCACGCGCGAACGGCGCGCGACTCGCGCTCCTTCGGCAAGCCCGTCCTGGGCTGAATAGACCCCTTCCATGGGCTCAGACCTGTCCCGAGGCATCCGCCCTACTTATCGGCCCGTCCGCGGCAATCGCTTGACCGGCCTCAGTGCGGCACCTCCGCCAGCAGCTTCTGCGACTCCTGCGCCTGGGCGAGGAACTTGTCGGTGTAGCGCCGGTCGACCGCCTGGCAGTGGACCGTCACCCCCTCGGCCAGCCGCTGATAGTCGGGGTCCTGCGTCCGCGTGAAGAACTCGCCGGCGAGGATCACCAGCCGCAGCAGGTGCCGCAGCACGATCCCTTCCTGTTTCGTCAGATCACACGAGCGAACGACCTTGAAGAACTCGGCCTCGGGCTCCATCAGCCTGCCCGCGAGCCACTTGGCCTGTACGAAGAACGGCTCCGGCGCCGCCAGCTTGCTCTCAAAGGCAATTTTCAGCATCTCGGGAAAGGTCGGCGGCCGCTCCTCCTCCGGCTCCTCCCAATAGTCGTCGGGGTCATCCTCGTTCTTGGCCACGGCCCCCTCGGCCGTCAACACACCCATCGCGATCATCTGCGGCCCGAGCACCTGCTCCTGCAGCGGCCCGACCGGAATGGTGTCGGGAATGCGCACCCTCCACAGCAGCGGCCGCGGGATCTCCAGCACCGATTCCAGCGCCAGCGTCTTCTCGTCGAAGTTGCTGTAGGCCAGCATCTCAGCAAGGTACGCGCCGTAAAGCGGATCGACGCTGCGGAACTGCAGCAGGCTGTAAATGCTCTCGGCCAGCGTGACGCGGTCGCCGCCCTCTTCGCGCTGCAGATAGCCCAGCGCTTGCAGGTTCGAGACCATGTGGTCGAGCTGCTCCTGCGAAGCGGCGTTGCGCTCGGGTGTGTTGAAACGCCGCGTGAGGAAGCTGCGCACGTCCGCCAGCCCGCCGCTCCGCGTCAGCAAAAAGATCAGCACCGAATACGGGATCATCGAGCGGCTGTAGAGCTTGCCCGGCCCGGCCTTGATCAGCGACTGAAACTGCCCCTCGGTCCAGTACTGCTCGGTCTTGCGGCGGGACGGCTTCTTCCGCTCCAGCTCCTTGCGCGCCCGCAGCAGCCCGGGGTCCTTCGAGTGGGGGTCGATCTGGTCGTACTTGGCACGCCATTTCTCGATCCGCACGTCGTCCTCGTGCGCGACGGCGTAGACGTAGCCGCGCGTGTCGAACTGCGGCCGGCCCGCACGCCCGAACATCTGGTGCGCCGCCGACGACGGGATCAGCTTCTTCTCCTTCGGCGGGCCCTTGATCAGCGTGC
>CAZNDQ010000410.1:0-4289 GCA_964571825.1 uncultured Planctomycetales bacterium
TCTCGGTGGAGAGAACGACGACGGCGGCGCGGCCCTGCGCGGCCGCCCAGCCCGGCTTGGCGCTGAGGCGAATCTCGACGTCTTCGGGGGTGAGTTCGATCGCCTGCCCGTCGACGGTGAGCGGCAGCGTGCCGGTTTCGTCGAGGCGGCGGCGCATGGCGGCCGCGTCGCCGCCGAGCAGCGCACTCTTGATCGCCGGGCCGAGCTTGCCGAAGCGCGGGCCGATCGACTTGAAGTTGGGCACGACCTGGTAGTTCACGTAGTGGTCGGCCTCGGTGGTGAACTCCAGTTTCTTCACGTTCAGCTCGTCGCAGATGAGCGGACCGTGGGCTTCGAGCCATTGCTGGTGGGCGCGGTCGGCGAGGACGATCTCGACGCAGGGCAGCGGCTGGCGCACCTTGATCTTCGCGTCGGTACGGGCCGCGCGGCCGAGAGAGACGATCTGGCGGACGACGTCCATCTCGGCGGAGAGGGGCTCGTCGATCTGCGCCGCGTCGGGCTGCGGATAATCGTCGAGGTGCACGGACTCGCGGGCGCCGGCGACTTGTCCGACGACGAGGTTCTGGTACATCGACTCGGCCGTGAAGGGACAGAACGGCGCGAGGAGCCGGCACGTCTGCGACAGGCACTCCCAGAGCGTCGCGTAGGCGGCGAGCTTGTCGGGCGTCATGCCGGCGGCCCAGAAGCGGTCGCGCGAGCGACGCACGTACCAGTTGGAGAGCGCGTCGACGAACTCGCTCAGCGCGCGGGCCGCAGAGTAGTTGTCGAACCCGTCCAGCCGCTCGCGCACGAGCCGGATCGTGCGGTGCAATTCGCTGAGAATCCAGCGGTCGAGTTCGGTGAGCTGCCGATCGGCCGCCAGGTGCCGGCGCGGGTCGAAACCGTCGATGTTCGCGTAGATGACGAAGAAGCTGTAGACGTTGTACAGCCGGATGAGAAACTCGCGCTGCGCCGTGGCGATCGCCGACTCGTCAAACCGCGCCGAGGTCCACGGCGTCTGCGCGCTGTAGAAATACCAGCGTAGCGCGTCGGCCCCCTCCTTATCGAAGATCTTCGCCGGCTCGTCATAGTTCCGCTTCCGCTTCGACAGCTTCTGCCCGTCCTTGCCCAGCACCAGCCCCAGCACGATGCAATTGCGGTAGGGATGCGGGTACGGCTTGTCGAAGAGCAACTCGCTGACCGCGAGCATCGAGTAGAACCAGCCGCGCGTCTGGTCGATGGCCTCGCTGATGAAATCGGCGGGGAAGTTCCGCTCGAACCCCTCGCGGTTCTCATGCGGATAGCCCCACTGCGCGAACGGCATGCAGCCGGAGTCGAACCAGCAGTCAATGACCTCGGGCACGCGGCGCATCCGCGCGGCCGGGTCCTTCGGCGAGCGGTAGGTCACCTCGTCAATGTACGGCTTGTGCACGCACAGATCGTCCGGCAGCTCGGGGTCGGCCGCCTTCGCCCGATCCCAGACCTCGGTCCCGCGCACGTCGGGTTTGGCGAGCAACTCGGCATAGCTGCCGATCGACTCCTTGTGGCCGGTCTTCTCGCACTCCCAGATCGGCAGCGGCGTGCCCCAGAAGCGCTCGCGCGACAGCGCCCAGTCGACGTTCGATTCGAGGAACTTGCCGAACCGCCCGCGCTGGATGTGCTCCGGATACCACCGGATCGCCTCGTTGTTCCGCAGCATCCGCTCCTTGAATTGCGTCGTGCGGATGAACCAGCCGCGGCGCGGATACTGGATGAGCGGATCGTTCTCCGCCCGCGGACAGAACGGGTACTCGTGCCGGTACTGTTCCTGATGGTAGAGCAGCCCGCGGTCCTTGAGTTCGCGCGTCAGGTCCTTGTCGCAATCCTTGACCCACCGGCCCGCGTAGGCGCCGGCGCGCTCGTCGAAGAGGCCGTTCGGGCGGACGAGGTGAAGCAGTTCCAGTTCGGCTGGGTTCCGTAGCCGCGCCCGCTGCTTCTGAAACAGATCGAAATCGACCTCGCCATAGGCCGGCGCTTCGTGCACCAGGCCGCTTCCGGTATCAACCGTGACAAACTCGCCGTGCACGATCCGCCAGTAGCCGTATTCGCGCCCGCCGCCCGCCAACTCATACTGCCGCTCACCGTACCCCCCGTAAAAATAGTCAAATGGCGGCCGATACCGCATCCCCACCAGCGCCGCCCCCTTCTTCGTCTCCAGAACGTCGAGCGTACGCTTGACCTTGTGCGCAATCGCTTCGACCAGCTCCGCCGCAATCACCAGCCGATGGCCCGTCCCCTCGTCCCGGACGATGACGTAGTCGAGGTCTTCGCGCACGGCGACGTAGAGGTTGCTCGGCAGCGTCCACGGCGTCGTCGTCCAGACGAGCAGCGAGAGATCGTCGTCCCCGACGACCGGACACCGTACGAAGACGCTCGGATCATCAACCGTTCGATACCGTTCGCCCACCTCCCCGCTCGACAGCGCCGTTCCCCCCTGCGCCCACCACCAAACGATCTTGTGGTCCTGATAGAGCAGGCCCTTGTCAAAGAGCGTCTTCAGCGCCCACCAGACGCTCTCCACATAGCTCCGATGATACGTGACATACGCCCCCTTCAGGTCCAGCCAGAAGGCGATCCGCCGCGTCATCTCCTCCCATTCCTGCGTGTACCGCCACACGCTCTTGACGCATTTGTGGATGAACGGCTCGACGCCGTAGCCCTCGATCTCCTCCTTGCTGTGGATGCCCAGGTCCTTGCACACCTCGACTTCGACCGGAAGCCCGTGCGTGTCCCACCCGGCCTGCCGCCGGCAGTAGTACCCGCACATCGTGCGATATCGCGGATACAGATCCTTCATCACCCGCGTCAGCACGTGCCCCGGATGCGGCAGCCCGTTGGCCGTCGGCGGCCCCTCATAAAACACGAACGGCTCGCCGCCGCGGCGATGCTCCATCGCCTTGCGCTCGATGTCGTGCTCGGCCCAGAAGCGCAGGATTTCACGCTCGCTCGCCGGGAAATCGAGCTGCGCCGGAATCTCTTTGAACATCCGCATCGTCTCCAGAGGTCGATCAGCGGACCGCGGCCGCGCCCGGGCGGTCCGGGGTCCGGCAGTGTAATCGCTTTGCCGGCGGTTCGTCATCCGCGCGGCCGGCGCGGCGGGCGCGCCGCCGCCCGCCCTACTCACCCGCGCCGAGCACGGACGCCGCCTCGGCGGCGACCACATCCACCTCGGGCTGCGGCTCGCTGAAGATGTTGATCCGGCGCCAGTAACCGCCGAGGAACCGCCCGAGCAGGAGCAGTCCGAGCAGGATGATGTAGCTCGCCGACATCACCCAGGGCCCCAGCGACGTATGCTGCGGCATCCACCGCGCCACCGCCGCACCGCCGCCGACCATGATGCCCCAGCAGCAGGCCGTGTTGTAGACCGCGGGCCAGAAGGTGTCGCCGGCGCCGCGCAGGGCGCTGGTCATCGCAATGCAGAGGGCGTCGAACACCTGAAACACGGCCGCGCAGACCATTAGCTTGGCGCCGAGGGCGATGACGTCGGCGTCGGGCGTCCAGAAGCGCATGAGTTCCCGCGGCCAGATGAGGAACAACAGCCCGCAGGCACCCATCCAGGCAATGCACACGCCCGTCGCCTTCCACGTCCGCGCCACCGCCAGCTCCGGATCGCCCTGACCGATCGCCTTGCCGACGAGTGAGGTCAGCGCCATGCCGATGCCGACGGCGGGCATGAACGAGATGTGCAGGTACTGGAAGAGGAAGTTGTTCGCCGCCAGGTGCGCGGTGCCGAAGCGTCCGACCAGCAGGTTGACGAACACCGTCCACGACACGAGTTCGATGCCGAACTGCACGCCGACCGGCCAGCCGATCCGCAGCAGCTCGCGCATCTTGTGCCCGTCGAAGCGCATCGCGCCGGCGGTGCGGAACTCGCGGCGGTAGGCCGCCGACCAGAAGATCGCCGCCAGCAGGAGCAGGCGCAGCGTGCTCGCCGCAACAGTGGACCAGGCGCAGCCGGCCACGCCCAGCGCCGGCGCGCCGAAATGGCCGTAGATCAGGATGTAGTTGCCGACGAAGTTGGCGACGATCTCGAACAGCGACGAATACATCGTCAGGCGCGGGCGATGGATGCCGACGAAAAAGTAGCCCATGCCGACGGCCGCGACGGACGGGGCGATGGAAAGGACGCCGATCCGCAGATAGACCTCTTCCATCGCGCGCACGGCCTGTTTGAAGACCTCGCGGCCTTTCATTTTCAGCGTGCGAGGATCGGACGGGTGGGCGGGGGAGCTGCCGCCTCCCGGAATGTGCAGGATTTCCGGAGCGCTCCC
>CAZNDQ010000411.1:0-4224 GCA_964571825.1 uncultured Planctomycetales bacterium
ACTCGGCCCGCGTCATGATCTACCGCGACCTCTACAGCGGCGCCTGGTTTGGCGAAGGCTATGGTGGGCTCCTCTCCGGCCGCATCAGCAGACTGCCCGTCAATGCTCCGCCGACCGAACCCGAAGCCGCCGAGGATGCCGCCCCATCGGAGCCCCGAGCCAACCGGTCGAGCGCCGCCGCAACGCCAGCAGGTTCACCGGGATGAGTCCACGACCGCAGCGTCCGGCCCGGCCCTCGGCCCATTCGAGCCAAAAAAATCTCGACGCGCCGGCGGTACCGTGGTAGGCTGAATTCAGTGCCTTCGCGTGGCCAAACGGGGTGGGGCCGTCGCGAGGCGTCGGACACGTCAGCGATTCGCAACCAGTCGACGCTTGTGAGAGAGAAGCGGTGCAAACGACGCGCGAAATCCAGAACCTGACCGCCGCACAATTCCGCGATGCGCTCGCCGCGGTGCCGACGAGCCAGCGCGTGCTGCTCGACGTCCGCACCCCCATCGAGTTCGACGACGGCTATATTCCACACGCCATGCTCATTCCCGTGCAGGAACTGACGCAGCGGATCGGCGAAGTTCCCTCCGGACGAACCGTGTTCGTTTACTGCGGGCACGGCCGGCGGAGCCTCCGCGCCGCCGAGATCCTCGCGGCGCACGGCCACGGCCCAATCGTCAATCTCGTCGGCGGCATCGCCGCCTGGCCCTTCGAGGTCGCCATCCCCGACTGATCGTCGCCCGGCGGTAGCGCGCCCGGCTCCATCGGCGGCGCACCTGCAAGAAGAAGGGCCGCGTCACTCGTGGGAGAGACGCGGCCCGTGTCAAACGCTTGCGCCCGGAACGGCCCACTCACGAGCCGTTCCCCGGGCCGGGATTACGGACAGTTCGGCGGGGTGCCGGCGCCCGTACCACCAAACTGCACCGCGAACACCGCGAAATCGTCCAGCGAGATCGCGCCGTTCGCATCCAGATCGCTGCAAACGAAGTCCTGCGCCGGGCAGTTGGCGTCCGGCGCACTCAGACCGAAGCACGCCGCGAACGACGAGAAGTCGTTCAGCTCGACCAGACCGTCACCGTTCAGGTCGCCGCACGTGCAGTTCCCCGTCAGCGCGCCGATCAGATTGACCGACGCCTCACAGGTGTTCCCCGCACAATCCGTCACGCGCACGACGCCCGACCCGTTCAGGTCCGGGTCGATCAGCGCCACCGAGTAGCGGACGATGTGGTCGCCCGCGGCGAACGGATCGACCGTCAGCGCCACGTTGTGCGACCCGCCGAGCAGCACGATCGAACAGATCCCCGAGCTGTACAGCCCGCTGTCCTCTGCCCGGCCGTCATAGCGATTCGGGAACGTTGCCGACTCGATCAGCAGTGACCAACTGTCGAAGGTGCCCACGTTGAACACGGCGTCGTCCGCCACGCGCATCGTGTACGTCCCCGCCGCCGGCACCCCGTCCAGGTTGAACAGCCGCGGCCCGCCTTCCGGCTGCCACGAGCCCGTCCACGGCGCCGACGCCGCGGCGTTCGGAATCTGAACCGCCGCCTCGTCGTCCAGCGTCGTGTCGATGAAGTCGTTCCCCGTGCTGCCGATATCAGTAAACATCTCCAGCAGCAGCGGACTCGTCAGGAACACGTCCATGTCCGCCGCGAACGGGTGCGTGATGTTCATCGTCACGTCCACGTCGCTGATGATGTCCACGTCCGTCACGACGATGTCCGCCGAGACACCCGCGACGTTATTGTCCGGGATGTCCTGCGGAAGCGTCGTGCTGCGGTAACGCTTCGTCTGGCCGATCGTCCCGGTGCACAACGGGCCGACCGGGTCGATCTCCACCAGGGCGTACGCGCGGTGCCCGCAGTCGTCGGTCACCCGCACGTAACCGCGGCCGCCCGCCGCCGGGTTGATCAGACCAACCACGACGTCCACCGATGCCGCCGGCGGTGCCGGAGTGACGCTGACAATCTGCAGGTTGTCCGAGAACGGCGCCAGGTCGACCGCCACGATCCCCGTGTCGCCCGCCTGGTTGTCCGTCGCCGTCCCCTCGTACTGCAGCAGACCCTGGTCCACCGCGCCCGTGATCACCGGCAGGTTGTTGTCGCTGCCGCCGGCGGCCAGGCTGATCGGCACCATCGTCACATTGCCCTCGCAGTCCGCAATCTCCAGCGTCCCGCTGCCCGGCTGCGATGGATCGACCAGCTCGACCGCGTAGCTCACCTCGTCGTCACCGGCCGTGAACGACGCGACCACCATCAGGTTCGTCGCCCCGCCCGCCAGGTCAATCGAGCAGATGCCCGTGCCCGGCGCCAAATCGCGCGTCGTGCCGGTATAACGCTCCGGCCCGCACGGCGACTTCAGAATGAGCGACCAGCGCCGCAGGATGTTGTCCGGGCCCACGCCCTGGATCCGCACGTCCGCAGCGTTGAGGTCCCAGTTCCCGGCCGCATCGCCGCCCGCGACCACGAACAGCATGTTGTCGCGGTCGTCGCTGTTGATGCCGTCGCCGAAAAATTCGCCGCGCCCGTCGGGCTGGTGCGGTCCGGCGAAGGCGATGCTGCCCAGCGCCGGCTCGAGGTGCGCGTCATCCGCTTGCGGCGCATCGTCGTCGAACAGCACGTTGCAGTGTGCCTTCGTCAGGCCCACCGACCCGCGCTCGTCCATGCCGATGCGGTTGAGCAGCGAGGCGAAGTTGCCGCTGTTTGTCAGCTTCATCACCTCGCGGCCGATGTCCTCGGCATCGAAATGCACGTCCACCTCGACCTCGCTGACCAGGAACGAATCGGTGACGGTGATCGTCGAGGTCAAGCCGTTCAGATCAGCACCCGGCAGGACCAGTTGTGCCTCCTGGTTGTACACATGGTCCGTCGTGACGCTGCCGCTGTTATCCGGCGCCGTCATGTCCGGGAACCCGTCCAGGCTGATCACGCTCTGGCACTGGTTGTCCTGCACGTCCGTCACCGTGATCGTCCCCGAACCGTTCAGTTGCGGGTCGATCAGACTCAGCGTGTACGTCGTGCTGGTGTCGCCCGGCGTAAAGTTCGGGTTCACCGTCAGCACCACGTTCGTATCGCCGCTCAGCACGATCGACGCGATGCCGGTGTTGTCCGACAACACGCCGGTGAAGAACTCCGGACCCGGAAATGTTGCCGTGATGTCCAGCGACCAGCGCCGCAGACGCATCCCGCCGCTCTCGGTCGATTCGTCGTCCACGACGTTCAGCATCCAGGTGCCCTGCGCATCCTCGCCGTTGACCTTCGCCATCCCCAGCGGATCCTCGGGGAGCCACGAGCCCGTAAACGGCGCCTGCGACGAGAGGATCGGCATGATCGTCGCCGCCGAGTCGTCAAACGTCGCGTCCGTCATGTCCACGGCCAGACTGCTCATCCGGTCCGTCACCAGCTCGATCACCGTATTCGTCGGGCTGATCAGGAACAGATCGATGTCGCCCGTGTCCGTCGCCTCGATCGAGACCGTGACATTTACGTCCGTGATGGTCCCCGAGTCGTCGATGTCCAGCGGCGCCATGATCCCGGCCAGATTGTTGTCCGGCACCAGCAGCACCCCGTGCGTCGCGCGGATATTGCGGTTGGCGCTGTTCGCCCCGCCGCACACCGGCGTTTCCACGTCGATGATCACGAACTCGGCCGCCGTGTTGCCCGCGCAATCCGTCACGATCAACTTGCCCGAGCCGTTGGCCGCGCCGTTCACCAGCGCCACCGTAAACGTCACCGTCCCGTCGCCCGGGTTGAACACCAGCCCGGTGAGCTGCAGGTTGTCGTTGGCAATGATGTCCACGTCGCAGATGCCGCTGTCGCCGGCCTGATTGTCCGTCGCCGTCACGTCGACCTCGTTGTTCACGAAGTCCGGCGTCAGCGCCAGTTCCGGATCGAGCACGTCCGCCAGCGCCGGCGCCGCGTCGTTCAGGAAGATCGCCAGCTCGTAGGTCTCCTCCGGGCCCGTCCCGGATGAGCTCTGCGCATCCACCGAGACGTAGTGCGTACCCGTCGAACGCGCGACGAAGAACCCGGCCTGTGCCGGATAGTCGATCCCGTCCGAGATCGAGTTCGTGTCACTGATGTCGTCGATCAGCACGTCCCCGGCCGGATCGTAGATCACCAGCTTGGCGTTGAAAGCCTTCGGATCGGTGCCCGCCGCGACCGTGCCGTCCGAATCACGCTCCGGATCACCATCCAGAGCGATGAACACCCGGTCGCCCACCGTCGCCTCGTACGCGTA
>CAZNDQ010000412.1:0-4223 GCA_964571825.1 uncultured Planctomycetales bacterium
CTGATTCGCCACGCGAGTTTTCTGGATCCCCGCAACACCCTCGCGCGACAATGCTGTCAACGAAAGCGCTTCCGCCAGGATCGGCTTGACATATTGAGACCATTCTACGGGAATGAGATTCGCCGCCGGCCCATACGCCGTCGGCTTGTGTGGCGGACAACGCGAACAGAGATCCACGCCGAACCGCTCCCGCAACTCGGTTTCAAACATTGTGTCGCCGAGCGGATCAGCCGCTGCTGCGGCACGGCCGGTGGTCGCCGCCCACTTCCCCTCTGCCACAATGCAATACAGGTTCGCGCCGCGCGTCCCCGCCGCCCTCGCCATCGCCTGCACCACCACCGTCTCCCCGTCCGTCGCCCACGTCAGCTTGTTCAGCAGCTCCTCGCAGAACGTGATCGACCCCTGCTCCGCATCCACCCCGCGGATCATCTCCGGCGCCGCCGCCCGTGCCGCCTCGATCACCTCCCCCGCCACCGGCGAGCGAAAACACGCGCGGCAGCCGCCCGCCTCCTCTGCTCCGCCGACGCACCCCGCCGCCAGCACCACCCCCAGCCGGAAGTGCTCCCTCAGCACCTCGCGCACAAAGTCGTTCGCGCTGTAGGACTCGTTACTTGCCTCCCCCGGCCGCACCGCCACCACCAGTTGCAGCGCCGTGCGGAACACCTCGAACTCGCTCCCCCGCGCACGCCATCGCGCCCACAGCCCGTCGTGCGGCTCCCCGCGCCACGCCTCGTCCGCCGAGAACCCGTCGATCACCCCGCGCGGCATCGCCACGAACCGCGCCTCCAGATCCGCCGGCACGTAGTCATCCGCCAGCAGCGCCCGCACCCCTGCGCTCGCCTCCAGCACCGACTCATTCAGCCGCCGCTCATCCACCACTGCCGCAGTATCCGCCTCCATTGGCTCGACAAAGTTGTAACGGAACCTCCCCGCGCAAAGCCGCGCCCCGAGTTCATCGCTGATCAAGTCACTGATCCCGCTCGACGCCCCACCCCCCAGTGCCGCCGTCCCCGGCATCCCCAGCGCCCACACGGCCGCGCCACATACGATCATCATCCGCAGTCCGCGGTTCCGCCGATCCAATCGTGCGATATGCATGACCCGACTACCTCGGCCACCGTGTGCCCACGCCGCCGGCGCAACCGCGCCTCGGCCACCGCCCCCACAACCGCCGCCCGCTCCGCGATCTCGCCGTCGGCCGCCTGCATGGCACGATTGGATCGACATGTGTTACCACTCCCGCTGACTCGGGCTCCCGTCTTTTCGCCGGCCGATGCCCCCGGCCGCCCCCGCGCCCCCGGACGCTCAACGCCAACCGCCACACCCCCGCCACACGCCAATCTACCCTCATTACGTCCCATTTCCGCAGAAAATGACCGAAAATCTCCTAAAAACCCCGCTCCCAACGCCCCCTGCTCACTGCCCCCGCCGCCCGCGCCACGCCGCCGCCTTGGCCGCGTACTCCCTCCCCGGCTCGGCCGTCTCGCGCGCCTCGTAGAGCCGGACCAGCGCGTCGATGGCCTTGTCGCGCTGGCGGGCCCCGCCCGCGCCCTGCGCTTCCAGACCCGCAATCGCCTCCAACAGCATCGACTCCGCCTCGCCGGTCCGCCCCAGCTCGACGAGGACGATGCCCAGCCCCGCTTTGGATTGAGCGAGTTCCGGATGATCCGGCGGCAGCAGGCGGCCGCGCATCGCCAGCGCCGCTTCATACTGCGCGGCGCCTGCGTCGGACCGCCCGAGGGCGTATAAGCAGCCGCCGACGTTGTCGAGGAGGCGGGCAACGTGTGGATGATCGCCGCCGAACAGTCGCCGGTTCATTTCGAGCGCGGCCTCGAAGCGCGGAAGTGCCTCGGCGGCGCGGCCGAGCGCCTGGAGGCTGGCGGCGACGTTGTTAAGGCCGCGCGCCACGTCGGGATGGTCTCCGGCATAGAGCCGCTGCCACATCGCGAGCGCGGACTGAAACTTCTCCAGGGCCTCTTCGCCGCGGAACAGCGCCTTTTGCGCCGAGGCAACGTTGCTCATCGCCATCGCCACGTCGGTGTGGTCGCCGGGCGCCAGGCGCTGCCACATGGCGAGCGAGGCCTCCAGGCGCACCAGCGCTTCCTCGGTCCGTCCGAGCGTACGAAGGCAGCCGCCGACGTTGTTGAGCCCGCGCGCCACGTCGGGATGATCGCCGCCGAAGAGACGCTCGCGCATCGCCAGCGCCCCTTCGAATTTCGGCAGCGCCTCCGCGGCACGGCCGAGCGCGAGCAGGCACGAAGCGACATTGTTGAGCCCGATCGCCACGTCCGGATGGTCGCCGGCGTGCACGCCTTCGTGCATCGCCAGCGCCGACTCGTACTGCGACAGCGCTTCGGCGGTCCGGCCGAGGCGGCTCAGGCAGCCGGCCAGATTGTTCATCGCCCGCGCCACGTCCGCATGATCGCCCGAGTACACCTGCACGCTCAGCGCCAACGCCTCCTCATACTTCGGCAGCGCTTCGGCGAATCGCCCGAGCGCTTGCAGACAGCTCGCCACACCGCCGACGGCGGCCGCACGCAAAGGCGCGCCCGCCTCGCCCGTTCCGTCGAGGATTGCCAGCGCCTCGTTGATCCTGGCGAGCGCCTCCGCCGGACGGCCGCGGTCCTGGAACAGTCGACCTTCGTGCATCAGCGCCCGCGCGAGTTCGACCGGTTCGTCGGCCCTGATCTGTCGCGCCAGCGCCGTCGCGCGTTCGAGAAACGCGGCCGCCGGCGCGAATGCCGCGAGTTGCCGATAGACATCGCCGATCGTCAGCCGCAGACGCAGTTCGGCGTCGGGCGCCTCACGCAGCTCGCCGTGCTCGATCCGCTCCGCCGCCGCGTCCATCATCTCCCGCAGCATCGTCGCGTCGCGCCCCATCGCCACGGCCGGTCCCGCGCCGCTGAGGGTCTGGGCCATGAACTCGGCGACCCGTTCGGCGCTCTGGCGGCGCTGCTCGGCATTGGCGGCCTCGGCCTCGGCGCGGCGATAGAGCACGGTGAGCGCGACGCTGGACGCGCCGAGCAAGAGCACAAAGGCCGCTGCCGCGCTGCTCGCCAGCCAGTGCCGCCGCAGGCTTTTCTTCACCACGTAGACCACCGAATCGCGTTTGGCGTCGATGGGCTGGCCGGCAAGATGGCGGCGGATGTCCGCGGCCAGGTCGGCGGCCGACTGATAGCGGCGGTCGCGGTCCTTTTCGAGTGCCTTGTGAACGATCGTCTCCACGTCCCCGCGCAGCGACCGCACGAGGCTGCCCAGCCGCGCGGCCGGTTCCTCGCGGATGCGCCGCGCCGCCTCCAGCACCGCACACTCCTGCACCGCCTGCGGCAGCCGGCCGCTCAGCAACTGGTACAGCACCACCCCCAGCGCGTACACGTCCGACCGCGTGTCGATCTCGTCTGGATTGCACGCCGCCTGCTCCGGACTCATGTACGGCAGCGTCCCGATCAATTGCCCCGGCCCCGTCGCCAGCGTCACCGCCCGCGCCTCCCGGTCCGTCATCCGCGCCACCCCGAAGTCCAGTACGTGCGGCTCGCCATCGGAGTCAACGAGGATGTTCGCGGGTTTCAAATCCCGGTGGATCACTCCCTTCTGGTGCGCATACTGCACCGCATCACACACCCGCGCGAACAACTCCAGCCGCGCTCGCGTGCTCAGTCCGCGCGTCGTGGCGTAGGAATCCAGCGGCACGCCGTCGACGTACTCCATCGCCAGATACGCCTGCGTTCCGTCCGCAGCGGCCGCTGCGCCCGCCTCGTAGATCTGCGCGATCCCCGAATGCTGCAAGCGGCCGAGCACGTGGGCTTCGTACTCGAAGCGGCGGAGCAGTGAAGGCGACGCCAAACTCGCCCGCAGCACCTTCACCGCCACCTTCCGCCGCGGATGATGCTGTTCCGCCAGATACACCGTCCCGAATCCCCCCTCGCCCAGCAGACTCAGCACCCGATAAGACCCGATCCGCTCCGGAAGCCCCGGCTGCGCCTCCGCCTCCTCCAGCCGCGCATCCGCATACTCGCGAACAGCCTGAGCGACGGGCGAGTGCAGCATCGCCGTCTCCCGCGCATCGTGCGCCAGCAGCCGCCGCACCTGCTCCAGCAGCGTCCCGTCCGCCCCGCACGCCTGCTCCGCAAAGCGCAGACGCTCCCCCGCCGGCCGCTCATTCGCCGCGAGGAAAATCGCCTCCGCCTGTCTGAACTGTTCCGGCGTCAATGACGTGTCCGTGT
>CAZNDQ010000413.1:0-4215 GCA_964571825.1 uncultured Planctomycetales bacterium
GGTGATCGCGGCGTTCGACCCGGGGCCGTACGTCGGGGCGATCAAGGGGCGGGTCGACACGAACGCGGACTGGGTCAAGCGCGTCACGGCGAACGGCGAGCGCTACGGCGTGTGGGCGGATTATCACTATTACGGCGTCGGCGATCAGGGCGGCGCACCGCAGGAAGAGGATATTGCCAATTACCTGGCGAGCATCGGCAACGAGGACGGGCAGATTGTCGTGGCGCTCACGTCGTCGGATCAGATGTACAAGGACATTACCGACGAACAGATGGCGCGGCTGCCGCGCTACCGCGGAGATCTGCTGCTGACGGAACACTCGGCGGGGACGCTCACGTCGCAGTCGTACATGAAGCGGTGGAACCGCAAGAACGAGCAGTTGGCGGATGCAGCGGAGCGCGCGGCCGTGGCGGCCCACTGGCTCGGCGGAGCCGCCTACCCGCGCGAGAAACTCTACAAGAGCTGGGTGCGTGTGCTGGCCAACCAGATGCATGACATTCTGCCGGGGACGAGCATCCCGCGGGCGTATACGTACTCGTGGAACGATGAGATCGTGGCGCTCAACGGCTTCGCGGCCGTGCTGACGGATTCGGTCGGCGCGGTTGCACGCACGCTGGACACGCGCGTCGAGGGGCGAGCGCTGGTGGTGTACAACCCGCTGGCGAGCGAGCGCGAAGACCCGGTGGAGGCGGAGTTAGCGTATGAAGGGGCGGCGCCGCGCGCGGTGCGGGTGTATGACGCCGCGGGGGACGAAGTGCCGTCACAGGTGCTCGAGCGCGACAAGGTCCGGATTCGCGTGTTGTTTGCGGCGCGGACGGCGCCGGTGAGCTGGTCGGTGTACGACGTACGGCCGGCGGCGTCAGCGTACGACGGGGAGTCGGCGCTGCGGGTGAGCGAGCGCGAGATCGAAAACGAGCAATACCGCGTCCGGCTCGATGAGAACGGCGACGTGGCGAGCATTGTGGACAAGAGCAACGGCGGGCGTGAGTTGCTGGCGGCGCCGGCGGGGCTGGAGTTCACGCATGAGCGGCCTCAGGCGTGGCCGGCGTGGAACATGGACTGGGCGGACCGGCAGAAGCCGCCGATCGACCGCTTCGGCGGGCCCGCGAAGGTGAGCATCATCGAGCGCGGGCCGGTGCGCGCAGCGCTGCGGGTCGAGCGGCAGGCGCGGAACTCGATCGTCGTGCAGGAGATCCGCCTCGCGCGGGGCGATGCGGGCCGGCGGATCGAGTTCAAGACCGAGATCGACTGGCAGTCGGAGAAGTGTGCGCTCAAGGCGGCGTTTCCGCTGACGGTGGCCAATCCGCGGGCGACGTACAACTGGGAGGTGGGGACGATCGAGCGCGGCAACAACGAGCCGGCGAAGTACGAGGTGCCGTCGCACCAGTGGTTCGACCTGACGGATGCGTCGGGGCAGTATGGCGTGTCGGTGCTCGAAGACTGCAAGTACGGCTCGGACAAGCCTGCGGACAACGTCGTGCGGCTGACGCTGCTGTACACGCCGGGCGTACGCGCCAGCTACCTCGATCAGCACAGCCAGGACTGGGGGCGGCACGAGATGACGTACGCGCTGTACGGGCACGCGGGCGACTGGCGCGCGGGGCGGAGCGAGTGGCAGGCGCGGCGGCTGAATCAGCCGCTGGTGGCGTTCATAGCCGATCCGCACGAGGGGGCGCTGGGCCGCAACTTCTCGCTGCTGAGCGTGAGCACGCCGCAGGTGGACGTGCGGGCGGTGAAGCTGGCGGAGGAGCGCGAGGACACGGTGATCGTGCGCTTGCAGGAGATGTGGGGGCGTGCGGCGGAGGAGGTCGTCGTGAGCTTCGCCGTGCCGATCGCGGACGCACACGAGGTGGACGGGCAGGAGCGGCGGATCGGCGCAGCCATCATGCGCAACGGACGGCTCGTGGTGAACCTGTCGCCGAACAGCCCGCGCAGCTTCGCGGTGCGGCTGGCGGCGGCCCCGGTGCGCTTGGCGCCGCCGGTGTCGAGGCCGGTCGAGCTGCCCTACAACGCGGACGTGGTGAGCGGGGATGCGAAGCGCGGCGACGGCGCGCTCGACGCCGAGGGGCGGACGATCCCGGCGGAGATGCTACCGCAGGAGATCGTGAGCGAGGGAATCCTGTTTCGCCTCGGCCCGACCGGGGACGGGCAGCGAAACGCGCTCGTCTGCAGCGGTCAGACGCTCACGCTGCCGGCCGGCGATTTCGATCACGTGTATATGCTGGCGGCGGCGACGGAGGATACGTCTGGGGCGTTCACGGTGGGGGGTGAGCGGCACGAGCTGGGCGTGCAGTGCTGGACGGGATTCGTCGGTCAGTGGGATGACCGGGTGTGGGACCGGCCGTTTGCGGAGGTGGATCATCGGTGCGAGGGGAAGGTGGTGTCGATCAGACCTGGGTACATCAAGCGCGACCCGATCGCGTGGTTCTGCACGCACCGGCATCATCCGCAGCGCGGGAACGAGGCGTATCAGTTCAGCTATCTGTTCAAGTACGCGATGCCGATTCCGGCCGGCGCGACGCAGATCAATCTGCCCGACAACGAGAAGATTCACGTGTTTGCGGTGTCGGCGGCGCGGAACGCAAACGAGTCGGTGCGAGCAGCGCAGCCGCTTTACGATGATTTCACGGGTTGGGGGCCGGTGGAGTTCCGGCACGTCTATCCGCCGCCGCCCAAGCCGGTGTTCGAGGGGGTATCGCCGGTCGGCGCGGTGTCAGCCGAGCGTGCGGAGAGCTTTGCGGGGCTTGGCATGGCGGCACCGGTGAGCACGGATTACGCCGATGAGGCGGCGGGTCAGGGCGTGACGTTTGCGTACTTCGAGGGCGAAGAGTCGGTGCGGCCGCATCGGCGGTCCGGCGCGGTCCAGGGCGCGCTGCCGCGGCTGAATGACGGGCTCTTCGCGCAGAACGCCGACGACACCGAGCGCTGCGTCTGGTTCGACGGAGAGGGGCGGTTCTTCGCCGATCTGCAGCGAGAAGCGGTGATCGAGAGCGTCCACACATTCTCGCTGCATCGCAGCAACCGCGCGCCGCAATACTTCTCGCTCTGGGGGTCGGCCGGCGCGGAGTTGCCGCCGCCCGGCTTTGCTCACGGCGGCCATGACGGCTGGACGCTCATCGCCGTGGTCGACACGCGCGGCAAGGGCGAGGGTGGCGTGCACGCCTCCTCCGTGCACGCGCGCGAGGGGTCACTCGGTCCCTACCGACATTTGCTGTGGGTGGCGGAAGACATCGGGCAGGGAACGTTCTTCACGGAGATCGACGTGCATGTGCGGCCGTAGCGGTCAACCTCGCACCGGCACGCCGGCCGCACGCCTGGCCGTGCTCTTGCTGCCGGGCCTCGCGGCGCCGGCGCTCGCGCACAGTGTCTCGGTCAGCCGCGGGACGCTCTGGATCGAGCCGGACCGCCTGCGCGTCGAGCTGCTCATTCCCGCGGACGATCTGCTGCATACGTTTCGCCCCGCGCCCGACGCGCACGACCGCCTCCGCGCGGCCGAAGTCGACGATCTTGTCCAGCGCTACGCGGATCTGGTCCAGGAGCAGTTCATCCTCCGCGACGCAGACGGACAGCGGTTGACCGGCCGGCTTCGTGCCGCGTCCCACGATCTGACCAACGCCGACGCGCACGACTACGCTGCGGTCCGCCGCGCGCGCGTGACCTGCGTGCTCGAATACGTGATCAGCGCTCCGCCGCAGTTTCTCACCCTTCAGCAGACGTTTTTCAGCGGTGCGATTTCGCACGCCGCACAGCTCGCGCTCGAAGTGCGACTGGCGCCGGACGGCCCGGCCCAGACGGTGGTCCTGACCAACCGCGGCAACGCCGAAACGATCGAGGTCGAGTGGTCGGAAGGCCGGGCGCCGCGGGTTTCGCTGCCGGAGCGACTGCGAGGTGTACGCGCGAGGGTAACGGTCAGCACGGCCGGGGTTGACGTCGCGATCGACGTCCCGTTGGGTCTGGCGGAGACGTGGCGGAACGTGCGGCGCGCGGAGCCGGATTTCCTCACCCCGCAGGAACAGGCAGACGTTCTGCGGGAAGTGGAGAGTCTGCTGCGGGGTGCGTGCGCGGTGGAGATGGATAGTCGGCCGACCCCGGGAGAGATGGTCGCGCTTGGTATGCTGGGGCCCGGGCAATTGTCGATCGAGCCGGGGAAGGCGGACACGCGGCTGTCGGCGTGGAGCGCACGGCTGACGGCGCACGTTCATTTCCCTGCAGGAG